>CBFCZA010000001.1:0-42109 GCA_965602285.1 uncultured Curvivirga sp.
TTTTTTACTTTCAAGCCAAGCGTTTCATCACGCGTGTCTATGGCTTTTAAGGCGTTGGCAAACTGATTTTCCACAAGGCCACTCATTTGGCTTAGTAAGCTAAGCAACTCGTCCAGATCTTCGTCATATGCTTTGACGATATGGTCATTTCCCATATTCATTTTCTATTCCAATCTTTAACTATAACTTATGAATTAACCAAATCGACCTGTGATATAGCCTTGTGTTCGTTCATCTTCAGGCTTCGTGAAAATTTTATCCGTTTCCCCAACTTCAACAAGATTTCCAAGGTGGAAGAAGGCGGTGCGTTGGGATACACGGGCGGCTTGTTGCATTGAATGTGTTACAATGGCAATGGTGAAATTTTCACGTAGTTCATGGATTAATTCTTCGATTTTCGCGGTTGCGATTGGATCTAATGCAGAACAAGGTTCATCCATCAAAATGATTTCGGGACGAACCGCAATTGCCCGAGCAATACAAAGGCGTTGTTGTTGCCCACCTGATAGGCCTGTCCCGGGTGAATCTAGACGGTCTTTCACTTCGTTCCAAAGACTTGCTTTACGAAGACTGGTTTCAACGACTTCTGCCAAATCAGATTTATGTTCAACGATACCATGGATACGCGGACCATAAGCCACATTGTCGAAAATAGATTTGGGAAACGGGTTGGGTTTTTGGAAAACCATACCAACACGGGCGCGCAAATGAACGGGATCGACAGATTTTGCGAAGATATCATCACCATCCAAGGTGAAATTACCTGAAACCTTGCACGTAACTACAATATCATTCATTCGGTTCAGGCAACGCAAAAAGGTAGATTTACCACAGCCCGATGGGCCAATTAATGCTGTGACCTCACGATCACGGATATCTAGATTTACATTGAACAAAGCCTGTTTTTCACCATAAAATACATTCACATTCTTGCCTTGCATTTTAACTGCGCGACCAGAGTTTTCTACTGGAGTTTCTGCGGGGCTATTGATGATGGCTTTTGATTGTGTGTTTTTCATTTTCATTCCTGACATATCATTCTGTCCTTCGGTTCAAACGTTCAATAATTTATTGTGGTTGGTTTTGGTTTACCAACGACGCTCAAATTTCTTACGAAGAAGAACTGCTGTTAAATTCATAAAAATTAAGAACCCTAATAGAACCATAATTGCAGCACTGGTACGTTCCATGAAGGCACGTTCTGGGCTGTCAGCCCATAAATAGATTTGTACAGGCAAGGCTGTAGCGGGATCTGTTGGTCCACCGGGAATATCTGCGATGAAGGCAACCATACCAATCATCAATAAAGGTGCTGTTTCCCCTAAGGCTTGCGCCATTCCAATGATCGTACCCGTTAACATACCGGGCATAGCCAAAGGCAATACATGATGGGTAACCACCTGAAGTCGACTGGCACCCATACCTAAGGCGGCTTCACGAATAGACGGTGGGACTGCCTTTAGGGCTGCACGCGAAGCAATGATAATGGTCGGTAATGTCATCAACGTTAATACCATTCCACCGACGATCGGGGCGGAACGTGGAAGACCAAACCAATTCAGGAACAAAGCCAAGCCTAAAAGACCAAACACAATAGAAGGCACCGCAGCGAGGTTATTAATATTCACCTCAATAATATCCGTCCATTTATTTTTGGGCGCAAATTCTTCTAAATAAATTGCGGCGGCAACACCAATAGGGAATGAAAGAAACAGGGTTATAATTAAAGTCCAAAATGACCCAATAGCAGATCCTAAAATACCAGCTTGTTCTGGTTCGCGGCTATCTCCATTGCTAAAGAAACGCGTATTGAAACTGCTTTTTAAGTTCCCTTTTGCAATCAGTTGATCCACAAAACTGATGGTTAGGTCACTTACACGACGGTCACTTTCGGGAAGATGCCTATCAATATATCCTTTTTGTAACATATCAATATCGTCTGAAGCCGCGGCCCATATCTGAATTTCTTGTCCGATAAGATCTGGGTTTTCAATGATTAGATCACGCAATTCATATTGGGCACCACTACTGATAATTTTATAAAGCTGTTTCTTTTCTTTACGTTTAGTGACGTCTGGATACATATCACGCAAAGAAGATTTAATCAGTTTACTGTAACTTATTTTCTTCAATTCACTTTCATTTGTGGAAGTGAAGATTTCTTCATCTAGCATCACCGTCAGTCGCAATTCTGTTTGCCAAAATGCAGAATAGCCTTTGGATATAATGCTGGTGAACAAAGTTGCTAAAAACATCATAGCAACGGCGATTGCGGCAATACCATACAGACGAAAACGGCGTTCTGCCGCATGGCGCTTTTTTAATCGTGCCGTCAATTGATCTTGCATAGTGATCGTTTCTTTGTTTGAAGAGGTAAGTGTATCAGTCATATTGTTCACGATATTTCCGAACGACGCGCAAGGCGACGATGTTAAGAAGAAGGGTAATAATGAAAAGCATCAAGCCCAGTGCAAAAGCGACTAATGTTTTAGGACTGTCGAATTCTTGATCGCCTACCAGTAATGTCACAATTTGAACGGTAACAGTTGTTACGGCTTGGAATGGATTTGCTGTTAGGTTGGCGGCAAGACCTGCTGCCATTACAACAATCATTGTTTCCCCAATAGCCCGACTAACTGCCAGTAGTAAGGACCCAACAACCCCGGGCAATGCCGCAGGCAAAACGACGTTTTTAATGGTTTCAGACTTCGTGGCGCCAAGGCCATAAGATGCCTCGCGCAAGGTATTTGGAACCGAAGAAATGACATCATCGGAAAGAGAGGATACAAAAGGAATGATCATAATCCCCATAACCAAACCAGCAGCCATCGCACTTTCACTTGAAATGCTTAGGCCAAAACTAACGCCACTGTCACGAAGATAGGGGGCAACGGTGAGAGCTGCAAAAAATCCATAAACAACGGTTGGAATGCCTGCTAAGATCTCAAGGGCAGGCTTAATGATAGCACGCAGTTTTGGGCCTGCATATTCCGCCATATAAATGGCAGAGAACAAACCAATAGGGGCGGCAACGGTCATAGCGATGAAACTGATCAATAACGTGCCAGCAAACACAGGAATAGCACCAAAAGCACCACTTGATCCAATTTGATCAGATCTAAGAGCTGTTTGGGGGCTCCATTCCATCCCAAATAAGAAATCTGTGATGGGCACTTTGGCAAAAAATCGACTGGTTTCAAAGATCAACGACAGAACAATTCCAATAGTGGTCAATACAGCGATACAGCTACAGACAAGTAGCAAAATCATGATAATTTTCTCGACTGCCTGACGCGCGCGGAAATCTGGATGTATTTTTCTGCGGGCAATTAAAAGCCCGATGATTGCAATTGCAATGATAATGACAAATGCCGAAAGTTCGCTGCTGGTTTTGAAGTTTTGATATGTTTCAACAGATTGTAGAATTGCTGGTGATACCTTGGTTAAATCCCCAAGGCCATTGGCTAGGTTTTTAATGTCATTATATATTAAACTCAATTGGTTTTGGCTAAGATCAGGGTTCGCCAAACTGATGGGGGATAATATATAATTCTGGGTGATGCTTGCCTCAAATAAAGACCAAATAACCCAACATAAAAATGCAGGTATGGCTGTATAAAATACAGTGTAGACACCATAATATCCCGGTAATGATTGTATTTTTTGCGTAGCTTTAAGCAATGCTAAACGTTTTTTTCCATTCTTAAATGCAAAGAAGCACATAAGAAGGATCACAAGGAGTAAGATGCTACCGATCATAATTCTGGTATCTATTCTATTAAAGTTAGGTTTCAAATATACGAAGGGCGGGCCTTGCTAGATGCAAGAGCCCGCGTCTTCAAATGTCGTTTTATAGGATTTACATAGAAAGGTTTGTTAGTCCCAATGTTGCGTTTTTATAAGCCGCGCGCTCTTCTTCTGGCATAGGGATCAAACCACGGTCAGTTAAGTAACCTTCATCACCCCAAGTATCCTCATTGGTGAATTCTGATAGAAAGGCATCAATTCCGGGAATAACGCCAACATGTGCTTTTTTCACATAGAAGTAGAGGGAACGAGAAACCCCATATTCACCATCGGCAATTGCCTCAAAAGTTGGTTCCACACCACCAACAAGTGAACCTTGGATTTTATCAGAATTTTGATCTAGGAATGAAAAGCCAAAGATACCAAAGGCATTTGGATTGGCTTCTAACTTTTGAACAATCAAGTTGTCATTTTCGCCGGCCTCTACAAAGGCACCATCTTCGCGAATGGAATGTGCAATTGTTTTGAAGGCTTTTTTGTCAGACTTGCGAAGGGCTTTAAGAACATCAATTTTCTTGGCACCACCTTCCATTGCCAATTCAACAAATGCATCACGGGTGCCAGAAGTCGGTGGCGGGCCTAGAACTTCGATTTTAACGTTTGGTAATGATTTATCAATTTCTGACCATTTCACATATGGGTTAGCTTTGAAGCCGCCATTGCCATCGGGGATTTCTTTCGCCAATGCCAAGAAAATTTGCTTCTTTGTAAGCTTAAGCTGTTCTGTGACTTTTGCATTGCCAATGACAATACCGTCATATCCAATTTTAACTTCTACGATGTTGGCTACACCATTTGCAGCACAACGTTCAACTTCAGAAGATTTGATACGACGTGATGCGTTAGTAATATCAGGGTGTTGTACGCCAACACCTTCACAAAAAAGCTTTAATCCGCCACCGGAGCCTGTAGATTCCACTACGGGTGTTTTGAAGTCTGTACTTTTCCCAAAGTTTTCTGCCACTGCTGTTGCAAAAGGGAAAACGGTAGAAGAGCCAACAATGCGAATTTGATCGCGTGCTTCTGCCATGCCTGCAAGTGCCATGATGCCAATTGCGGCGGCTGATAATGATTTAACCAGGTTTTTCATCTTCTCTTACCTTGAACTATGGCCATATCCCATCCATTTCGGTGTGGTGATTTGTGGCCTATTAACATTCATAGATCAGATAGAGCCTTCTCCATCTGTCTATGAGCTGTTTTAATCATGTTATGCGACTCTTTTATTGTAGAAATGTTACAGTTTGATGAAACGCTGCCAAAAATGTGAAAAAATGATATTTTTTTGTGAAAATCATAATTTCGCCCATTTTTTATGCTAGTCATGACATAATCTGTTGAAACAATGATGTTCGTAGGATGGACGTTCAGGATGACGCACTATATATATTCATTGAAATAAACACCCCATAAGAAAATATATCTTATGGCTGACATTTGGGTGACGGACCAAAAATAATGAAAAGCAAAATAATCACGTTTCTAAAGAAGCGCCGCCAAATGTTGGATCGAATGGCAAAGCGGAAGCCTGCTTCCCTAAATGTTAGTGATCCTTTTTATGAGCTAGATGAAGAAATGCAAGCTGAGTTCCCAGAACTTGAGCGTTCTACAACATCCGCAGAACCCCACAAAGTGAAGGTTAAACCACCATCAGGTATAATGAAAATACGCGTGTTAGCTGTTGGAGCGTTGGCGGGTGCTGTTCTTATTTCATCCTTTGCAGGGTTGGGATTATGGACGGGAACCTTAGATGACCATTGGCCTGAACCGCCCGTTGTTCAACCTGCGCCTATCGTTGCTGTTGTGGAGGATACTGAGCTTTCCTCTGTTGATACGGTTATTTTAGGAGAGATTACATCTGGTGATACATTGGCAAATATAATGACGGCCGCAGGAGCAAGTCGTAAAGACACCCATCTTGCAGCGACAAGTTTTAATAAAGTATTTTCTGCCCGAAAATTAAAGCCGGGGCAGAAAACATCTATTCGCCTTATCGAAAATGAAAGCGGCTTGGTTTTGGATGAATTTGTCCTAGAGCCAGACCAGAAAAGAAAAGTAATTGCAAAACGCCAATCTGATGGATCGTTCCAAACCATTGTTGAGGAAGTCCCATTAACAGAAAAACTGAAAGTTTCTGAAGGCATTATAGATAGTAGCCTTTATGTGGCTGCCACAGAAGCCAAGGTACCTTCGCGTATTCTAGCAGATTTGATTAATGTTTTTAGTTTCGATGTGGATTTCCAACGAGAAATTCAAAAAGGTGATGGCTTCGCCCTGATGTTTGAATCTTTACAAGATGAATATGGCAATGAAGTTGATACGGGAGAAATCCTAGTTGCTGAAATGACTTTAAGTGGGGATTTGCATCGTTATTATCGCTATAAAGGAAATGGCGATTTTGCAGATTATTATGATGAAAAAGGGCAGTCTGTAAGAAAGGCTCTTTTACGTACGCCTGTTGATGGGGCGCGTATTTCATCTGGTTTTGGTAAAAGGAAGCATCCGATTCTTGGTTATACCAAACTTCATAAGGGAACTGATTTCGCAGCTCCCCGTGGTACCCCGATCTATGCAGCGGGTAACGGCGTGATCGAAGTCGCGGGCTGGAATGGTAGTTTTGGTAAATATGTACGTATTCGCCATACAGGAACTTATAAAACGGCCTATGCCCATATGCATCAAATTGCAAAAGGGGTTAGTAAAGGTAAGCGCGTTCGTCAAAGGCAGGTGATTGGTTATGTGGGGACGACAGGTCGTTCGACCGGAAGCCATTTGCATTTTGAAGTTCATAAGAACGGACGTCAAGTGAACCCACTTTCTGTTAAGCTTCCTACAGGAAAAAAGCTAAAAGGCAAAGAACTTGATGGGTTTAAAATTCATTTGGCTCAATTGGAAGAAAGTTACGGATCACAGAAGCATAGCCAAGCAAAAGCTGTTCCTATACGTGAAGCATCGTCACAAAATTAAACATGGATTGTTTTTAGGCTGCATCAGCGGGTTGTGTATTTGAAGGGATATAGTCTTGCGGCATCATGGTATCAAACATGGTGTAATGAAGGCTTTTGGCGATCATTTCTGCTTTCTTTTGAAAACGCAAAGCAGCCTCTTCTTCAAAAACTTCTGTTGTTGATTGAAACCATAGTTTCAACCAACGTTCAAAAAACTCTGATTTTGCCTCATGAGCAAAGCGTGCATGCACTTGATGTGGGCTGCCTTTATATTGGGCAGTACCATTCATAACAGAGGCCCAAAAACGATACATGTTGGCCAGATGGTCGCCCCATTTTTCTAACCTATCCCCCCCAATATGGGCCTTGAATAATGGGCCAACTAAATCATCGTCTAGTATCTTACCATAGAAATGATCGATTAAACGTTTGATGGTAATATCATTAATCTCTGTTTCAAGGTTATTACTAGACATCTATTCATCCATTTATTGTGATAATGGCGCTTTATAGCCCCTAGGCTATGGGTTTGGAAGCAAATATTTTAAGCCGTTTATATGGCCTTCTTCTGCCATTTTTCATATCTTCGATGGTTTGATAATAGCCATTGTCACGAATTTTATATTTGGTCCAAAAGGCAGAATTACTTGCCGCTACCTTTTGATGGATTGCACGTGGGTTGGTGCTGTCTAATTTGGAACCATTCGCTTGTTGCCAGATGGTATCTAAATGATCCGGTGATTCTTTAACCAGATTAGGTAAGCAACCTAAATGAGTATGAAATTCAATGGCATCTTTATCAGGATAGTAAAAAGGGTAATAGACAGGGTGAATATTCCAGAAATCTTTTTCATCTTGGAAGGCGATTTTAAATTTCGCACCACGATGGATCGCTTCTATAATTTTACTTTTATCTTGTTTAGGTTTGTCTTCCCAAACCTTTTCGAAATCATCATGGCAATGCCAGCGCAGTTCCGCATAATGCGCGGTAGTGAGAAGTAGGATAGAGGCAGTTGCGGATTTTTCAGTCAATTGCCCATCGCTAATACGATAATTCATAAACATATCAATAGCATTGCAATATGCATAACCCGCAGTATGGGAAAGGGACGGACCAGCCACCCCTTGGGCATTACGATCCTGCCCCGCCCAAACCATTTTTTCACGAACAATGACATGAGGCAGTTGAACCGCCTCGATATAGGTGCCAAGACCCACAGTATCTTCATCAGATTCATTAGGGCGTAAATAAATAGAAACTGATTGGCCTTCTAAGACTTTATCTGCCAAATCATCAAATCTATTTCGGATAGCTTTGTTCGTATTAAACATGTTGCGCCCCTATGAGTATTTCCCGTTCGTATGATTACTGCTTTATTTTTTAATATCCGCATGAATGGACCACAGTGCATCTAGGCAAGCTTGCCCTAATTTACGGCAACGTTCTGGGGACCACCCTAAGAAATGATCGGGAAGGTCATCATTATCTTTGAATGGCATTTCTAATGTCATGGTCAAAGCTTGATGGGTATTTTGGATATGTGAACTTGCAATGGTCATATTTGCATTCCCCGGTTTCTTCGGGGGGTAGCCATGTTTCGATTGGAAGTCAGGTGTTGTATTGCATAAGGCTTGTTCGTATGACTTACGCAGTTCTATTAAGTGTTCTGGGCAATCAGGTATCGCATCTGCATTTGCAATGAAGCAGTATGGGATGGCTTCGTCTCCATGAACATCAAGGCAAAAATCCAATCCAATTTCACGCATTTCTTGGTCGACCAAGAATACTTCAGGGCTACGTTCCATTGTAGGTGTTGCCCATTCGCGGTTAAGGTTGGCGCCTGCGGCATTCGTACGTAAATGACCACGACGTCCCCCATCAGGATTCATATTTGGCACCACATAGAATACGGCTTTCTCAAGAAGAGATTTACTTACTGGATCGCTATCATCTAGTAATCTACGTAACATACCTTCCATCCACCAACTTGCCATGGTTTCACCGGGATGTTGACGGCCGATGAACCAGAATTTAAGTTTATCTTGATCCCAATCGTCACCAATGATCAACATATCCATGTCTTGGCCGTCTAAAGTTTCGCCAAGAACTTCAACATTACAGGCTGGATGTAGCTGGCATTCTGCAACAAGGTCTTGTTGGCGATCGCGGGAATAAGGAGCAAAATAAGCAAAATAAACACTGTCGGCTTGGGGGATATGATGAACGGTCATGGTTTTACCGTCAAAATCTGTATCAACTTGGAACCATGTATCACGATCATACGAGGCACGTACTTTATAGTCTTGCCAGCCTTCTGGGTAGGCTGTGCCTTCCATGTCTTCAAACTTCATGACAACTTGTTCGCCCTTAGCACCACTTAGACGGAAATGAAACCATTGGCGAAATTCATCACCTGCATCAAAAGGAATACGTAGGCGGATGTCGTCTGACGCCTCTGCGGAAATAACATCAATAGAACCTGAATCGAAATTTTTGCTGATGCGAATGCTCATTTTTATAATCCTTTAGGGTCAGCAGCTGATTTTTAAAAATAATACCAGCGGTTTATAAAATAGCCAAGCTTTGGTTTTCTGGTTGAGAGCTGTTTTTAAAAATGTTTTATATTTAAAATATGATTGATCTAATCTGTGTAGGGGTATATTGCAACTATAAGTACTTACTATATTACCTAGGGAAAAAGAATATGGAAAAGGTTGGATCTGGCAGCCTTAAGGGAATTGATTTCAGTTCTTGCCTATATAAAAATCAAATAATTCATTATTTGAAAATCACTTCAAAGATTGGTTTTGAAGAACGTATACCAATGTATGAAGCCACATTAGCCTTAAATAAAGGGCCGTATTTTTTTTGTATTTTCGATAATAGCAATAGATTAGAAAATAACCTATCATTTGACGATTTAATGGTTTTCAATCGAATGATTTTGGACGCTGGCATTACCCACTATTACAGTGCGTCTGTCACTTTTGATGATCAATTTGGCAGCCTCATCAATTTAGCGACAGTAACGTCAAAATCTTTGGGTCTTTTCACCGAAATGGTTATTGAAAATGATGTCCAATCTGCAGAGAAATTCATCAAAGATACTATAGATAAAATTATGGATTAAACCAAAACAATAGGGCGACCAAATGGCCGCCCTAAGTTGGAATATAGAAATTCGTCTATAGAGTAGTTTGAAAGTCCTTAACGACCTAACATCTCTGATTCAGGGTTGGCGCTGATTTTATGGATCGATAGATCTGCACCATTGAACTCTTCTTCTGTGCTAAGACGAAGGCCCATAGATTTTTTCAAGATACCATAAACAACAAAGCCACCAACTAGAGCAATGCTAACACCGATAAGACTGCCAACCAGTTGTGCCATGAAGCTAACACCACCGAGGCCACCTAAAGCTTCAAGACCGAAGATACCCGCAGCTATGCCGCCCCAAAGCCCACAAATTCCATGCAATGGCCATACACCTAAGACGTCATCAATTTTCAATTTATTCTGACAGATTGTGAAGAACCACACGAAGATGGCACCCGCAACACCGCCAACAAAAAGGCTGCCTAATGGGTGCATGATGTCGGAACCTGCACAAACAGCAACTAAGCCAGCCAAGGCCCCGTTATGAACAAAGCCCGGGTCGTTTCGACCAACCACAAGTGAACTTAAAATGCCGCCAACCATTGCCATCAAACTATTCATGGCAACAAGGCCAGATACGCCGTCTAGGGCTTGTGCGCTCATCACGTTAAAACCAAACCAACCAACACAAAGAATCCAACTGCCTAATGCAAGGAAGGGGATGCTGGACGGTGGAATACCGATCACTGCGCCATCTTTACGATAGCGACCATGTCGTGCGCCAAGCATGATAACGGCACCTAAGGCTAACCATCCGCCAAAGCCATGGACAACGATTGATCCTGCAAAGTCGTGAAAGCCGTAGCCGAAAGTGTTTTCCATCCATTCTTGGAAGTTAAAACTATTACCCCAAACCATGCCTTCAAATAAAGGATATAGGAAAGCAACGATCACAGCAGTTGCAATCAGTTGAGGAAGGAACTTCATACGTTCTGCAATGCCGCCTGAAATAATAGCAGGAATAGCGGCTGCAAATGTTAGGAGGAAGAAGAATTTAACCAGATCATAACCACTGGTGGCAAAACTATAGGCTTCGTTTGATTCCGCACCCGTGAGGAATTTTGCACTTACGAAGAAGTCCACCCCATAGGCTACGGTATAGCCAACAAAGAAATAGGCGATTGTTGAAACCGCGAAATCTACAAGGATTTTAACAAGTGCGTTTACTTGGTTCTTATGACGGACAGTTCCGACTTCCAAGAAAGCAAATCCTGAATGCATAAAGAAGACGAGGATGGCCCCTATCAATACAAAAAAGACGTCGGCCCCCTGAAGGGCCTGACCCAATTGAGCTTGTTCCATAACTATATTTCCCACGTGTATATTAATAGACATTTTTGTCTTTAGTTTGTCTGTTACATTTCAAGGCGCGTGCCAGTTGTTTGTATTGTTATTTATCAATGATTTAGTTGAGTGTGATGTTCTTGTATGATTTTTAACGCCTTAATAATTAGCATTAAACAGACATGGTTGCCTATATAATGTGCAATTAAAATACTGAATCAAATTATTATGATGTCTGTGAAGGCCTTTTCTTCCTTGGTAGAATAGTTTATTTGAACACATAATTAATGATAGAACGGCTGATAAATGGGCGCTGATGATTGAAATTAAGCGCGATAGAGGAATTTGGAATGTTTAAGACGCTTGATGATATGAATGTGAATGGTCAAACCGTATTGGTACGTGGGGATTTAAACGTACCTATGAAAGATGGTGTTGTCTCTGACAATACAAGAATCGTACGTTTGTTACCTACTATTCGTGATTTACAAAAAGCCGGTGCCCGCGTTGTTTTGTTAAGCCATTTTGGCCGCCCAAAAGGCAAAGTGGTTGCAGAGATGTCATTGAAAAGTATTCAAGCATCCGTTGCTGATGCTTTAGGTTGTGAAGTTGCATTTGTAGATGAAACTATTGGTGCTAAGGCTGAAAGCGCTGTTGCTGCCATGAAAGATGGTGATGTTCTACTGCTAGAAAACCTTAGATTCCACGCAGAAGAAGAGGCAAATGACGGAGCCTTTGCTGACAGTCTAGCCAAGCTTGGTGATATTTATGTGAATGATGCTTTTTCTGCGGCCCATCGTGCCCATGCATCTACCGAAGCATTAGCAAAACGCTTGCCTGCGTTGGCTGGTCGAAATATGCAAAAAGAATTAGAAGCCTTAGATGCAGCATTAGGAAACCCATCTCATCCTGTTATGGCGATTGTTGGTGGAGCAAAAGTCTCTACAAAATTATCGGTATTAGGGCATTTAGTAGAAAAAGTAGACATGCTTGTGATTGGTGGCGGCATGGCTAATACATTCCTGCATGCTATGGGTACTGACATCGGCGCTAGCCTTTGTGAAAAAGATTTGAAAGCAACTGCGCTTGAAATCCTGGGCAAAGCAAATGATGCAAATTGCGAAATTTTATTGCCTGTAGATGGCGCTGTTGCTGAAGAGTTCAAAGCCGGTGCGGATATGGAAAATCGTCCGATTACTGCGGTTCATGACAAGGGTATGATCCTTGACCTTGGAACAGATAGTATCATCGCCTTAAATGCCAAGCTTGAAGAATGCAAAACACTTCTTTGGAATGGGCCGCTTGGGGCGTTTGAAATAGAACCATTTGATGCAGGTACGGTTTCAGTTGCTCAAAAGGCAGCGGCGCTCACGAAAGCTGGAAAGCTTGTTTCTATCGCTGGGGGTGGCGATACGGTTGCAGCGATGGCGCATGCAGGTGTTAGTGATGACTTGACCTACATATCAACAGCAGGCGGTGCATTCCTTGAATGGATGGAAGGTAAAGAACTTCCGGGTGTTGCTGCATTGATGGGTTGATTGGATTTAAAATTAAGTTTCTGATTTATAGTATATCAATTTTGAGGGGTAGGAATTCATTTTTCTGCCCCTTATTTGTATCTATTACGCGCATAAAATCTTATGCTTTAAGTTGTACGCGTACAGGTTATCTTTTCTTTGCAAGAACGATAATGCCTAAAACTTCAGATCCATATTCCCAACGCAAAGTCACGTTTTCTTTTTTGATAATGTCAAAGTTAGTTTTGGTAAGACAGGTGGTTACATAGTTTTCTGAATGGCTATAACGACCGCTGGGATGTAATTCGAAATTGATGACATCTTTGCATTCTAAAGAGAAGGCTAAGTAACCATTTTCTTTTAGGGCATTATGAGAGGCGGCGAAAATATCTTCTAAATCACCAAAATAGCAAAAAACATCGGCAGCAACACTTAGGTGATATTCTTTGGTGTGATCATTGAGAAAACTGGTTAGTTCTGCTTCTTCAAGAAGATCATACTCACCTCTTTCTTCTGCTTTTTCTAGCATGCCAGGGCTTAGGTCCACACCATCAAGACGCGATGCCCATGGTTTTAAAAGAGGGGCACAAAGGCCGGTTCCACATCCCGCATCTAAAATAGATAGACTGTTATGTGGTGGCACTAATTCTTGTGCGATCAATTCTTGTAATAATGTTGGGGCTTGGTAGCCTAATTCTTTTAATTTTACTTCGAAATCTGGGGCGAAATCATTAAATACATCGGCGACATAGGCGTCATTTGCACGGCTAGGGGCCACAAGGCCAGCAACAGCGGCACCCATGTGTGCGGCATCCGGTTGGTCTGGAAATAGTGCTACCCAATCTTGTGCAATGGTTTTCGCTTTTTCAACATTCCCTGCGTGATGGAGATCGTACAAGGATTTCCCTAGATTTGAATGAGAAACCAAATCATCTGGATCAATATCAATGGCTTCTTTCAGGGTGTCGACGGCTAATTCAGCCTGACTTAGTTCGTAGTAGGCAAGGCCTAACTTACAATTTTCTTCAAATTCATCAGGGTAGAGTTCTTTACTACGCCCTAGGCAATTTGCGGCTGTATCGTATTCATCTTCTTGTATGGCGATTTCACCACGCCAATCAAGGGCCTCTTTAACTCTTGTATCCATATCAAGGATTTCATCATAAATAGCTTTGGCTGCGTCCAAATCGCCGGTGCGATAGAAGTCCATTGCTTTTTCTAATTGAGCGATAAATTGTGCCATAGGATGAAAATTCCTGTTGCTGTTCACACGACATTGGCGCAAAGTTGCGCACATGAGTAGTCCTAATGATCATATTAAAGGTGGCCCCCGCATTTTGGAAGTACCAAAAGGGGATTCTGTAGAGCGTCTTGTATGCCCTGAATGCAGTTTTATCAACTATGAAAACCCCCTCATCGTTGTCGGGGCGGTTGTTACATATGAAGATAAATTCCTTTTATGTCGTCGTGCTATTGAACCGCGGGTGGGTTTTTGGACGATGCCGGCGGGCTATATGGAGCTTTTAGAAACGCCTATGGCTGGGGCTGCACGTGAGGCTATGGAAGAAGCAAATGCCGATATTACCATAGACAGTCTACTTGCGATTTATACAATTCCACGCCTTTCGCAAGTACAGATGATTTATCGTGCAGTCTTAGAAAAGCCTGAATTTTCAGCAGGAGAAGAAAGTTTAGAGGTCGCCCTATTTGATTGGGATGAAATTCCTTGGGACGAACTTGCCTTTCCTACCGTGCATTGGGCATTGAATCATTTCAATGAAGTGAAGGGGCAAGAAAGTTATGCCCCCTTTGGAAATGCTATAAACCTAAATACAGATTAATTTTCGGAATTATTCTCTGTTTCGTCCTTATCTTCTTCTATCATGTTTTTTGTCATGAAAGGAAGCTGGGTTGCAATGAATACTAATGTTAATCCCAATAATCCAAAGACTTTAAATGTTACCCAAAAATCAGTAGTTTGCGTGCGCCATACAATTTCATTCACGGCTGCACTGAATAGAAAAAAACAAACGAAGCGTATGGTAAGTGTGCGCCATGCTTGATCAAGCATGTTCATACTGCCACCAAATAAATGTTTCAACCAAACACGTTTTAAAAGCAATCCAATCGATAAAATCAGGGCAAATGCGGTTTGAATGATTGTAGGTTTCATTTTGATGAATGTATCGTCATTCAACCAAATAGTAAGCCCGCCAAAGACACCAATAACGCTTGCAGTGACCAATGGCATTATGGGAACCCGTCGTACGATGATAAAGGATAAGGCGATGGCAAGGGCAGTCGTTCCCATGATAACCTTTGTCGCGAGCATCAGATCACTACTTTGCCAGTAAGTGATAAAAAAAGCCGCTAGTGGTCCGTAATCCACAACCGTTTTTAACCATTTAGGCTCTTGATGTTTTGTGGCAGGTGTTTGGCTGTCTGACATAGTGGATCCTTAAATCGTAGAGATTATTTTTTGTTGACCTCATTTTTAATGTCTATGTTAGTATGGGGCAAGGGTTAACTAAAATAGTTTAAACTGATGACCCCACATCCCACTATGGTGGAAGCGGCAATACGCCAAGGCCCGAAACTTTCTTTTAAAATAACCGTGCCTATGATGGCCGCAAGGATGACGGACGTTTCTCTTAGGGCAGAAACAGATGCCATGGCGCCCATACCTAGTGCCATAATGACCATGCCATATCCAAATTGTGCAGCAACTGCACCAAATAGAATATGTCTCCAATTATTCTTCACAAAGGCGATCTGCGTGGATCTTTTCTTATGTAAAATCCAAAAGATGAAAGGAATTCCTTCAAACGTCAAAAGCCATAAGATGAAAGAAAGGTCTACATCAGCGGCCCGTACACCCATGCCGTCGACAACGGTGTAGGTTGCGATAAAAACCCCTGTTGCCATTGCAAAAAATATGGGTTTGCGATCGTCGCCCCTTGGTAAACCTTTTTCGAAAGTTAGCGCCATAATCCCAATGCTGGATATGCTAATGGCGATATAGGCCCCGATTGAAAGCTTCTCTCCCGCAAAAAGGAAACTACCAAGGGCAACTAATAATGGGGCTATCCCTCTAGCTATTGGATAAACTTTGCTTAAATCCCCTAATTTATATGAGGTCAGTAAAAGGGCAAAATAGGCATAATGAATGAATGTTGATAGGGAAAGGAAAAGCCAGGTTTCTTCATTAGGAAATGGAATGTCCAAGAAAAGGATACATAAGCCAGAAATAATTGAGCCAGTGATGCTCATATTCATGAATAGCATCCATTTGTCCGCAGCAGATTTCACTAGAGCATTCCAGCTCGCATGTAAAACTGCTGCGCTTAGAACCATTCCAATTGCCATCATGCTTAATTCCATGATTATCCCTCATATGAGTTTTTTTAATAAGATAAGGAGTTCTTGTTATTTCTTTCTATAGGAGAAGTAACAGAGATTTACCAAAATTAAAAAACCATAATACTCATCAATAGATGAGTATTTGTTCATGGTGATGAAGGGGCTGGACCTAAACGATCGATTCGTTTTATAATATGAACATGAATGAAAGAAATACATCGATTAGAAACCCACAGTCTGGCTTTGTTCAGGCACCTGTTGCGCGCCCGAAAAGTGGCGGGGCGTTTCCTGATCCTGCGGGGCGCGTTCCTGAAACAGCAAGAAGAACAGCGCCGACCCGTGATCCATATAATATCAGGGCTGCATTTGATCGATTGGCAAAACTATTATCACGCGATACAGAGGGGCAACCACAAGCTGGATTGCCACCGCGTGGGTACTATTTAAATATTTTGGTCTAATTTCTATAGAATAATTCTTTTCAATCCCTTCCTTTGGCTGCTAAAGTCCTAAAGCGTTATACTTGATTCCATCCAGTGTAATCGTCTTGGGAAATGAAGCCGCAATTGTTGTATCTGTTCGATATGGTTTGCGGGGCAAATAGGATAGAGTTTCAGTTTCATGGCACGTTATGATTTTAGTCGTTTATCAGTCTTAGTCGTAGAAGATAGTCTTTTTATGCGTACTCTTATAGTAGGAGTACTTCGCGCCTTGGGAATTGAGCGTATCAGTACGGCTGAAAATGGTGAAGAAGCCATTTCAATTATGTCCCCTGCGATGAAAAAAGCAAAGGCAATGGGTGGTGTATCTGCAGTCGATCTGATTATCTGTGATCATTTCATGCCAAAAGTTGATGGTACTATTTTCTTACATTATATACGCCGTCATGACCGTTCCCCAGATAGGTTCATCCCTTTTATCATGGTGTCGGCTGCGGCGGACCGTGAAATTATTGAAAAGGCACGTGACGCAGGGATGGATGAGTTTTTAGCCAAGCCGTTTTCTGCAACGATGCTTGCTGCACGTTTAACGGCCTGTGTTGAACGCCCAAGGCCTTATATTTATTGCCCTACATTCTTTGGACCTGATCGTCGCCGTCGTGCACGTTCTGTCATTGATGAACGCAGGGTTATTAAGGCGGATGAAAAAGAGGTTGTTCATTCTGGTAAAGATTTATCCTCTTTACAGAAAAGTAAAAAACGCGTTTGGGAAATTAGAAAGCCCCGTAACTTAAAGTCTAAGCTTGCGACTGGTTTTGGTGGTGATGACGATGAGCCTGCGTTTGATATGGCTTTGCTTGATGCAGCAGAGGGTAAAGTCAAAGATATGGAATCGGATTATTCTGATTGGGTGGCTGATTCTATTGAGAAATTAACACAGGCGCATCATCGTGCTATCGAATTGATGGATGAACCTGTAGACCAAGCAGAACATATCGAAGTTATTCATAGCATTGCCTTAGAACTTCGTGGGCAAGGTGGTATCTTTGGATATCCTCTTATGACACAATTTGGTAAATCACTTTATGATTGCACAGAAGCGGGTTCTAAAATTTCACCGCCCCTTCTTGATTTGATCAGTGCCCATATCGATCTTATTCGTGTGGTTATGACACAAAAAATCAAAGGTGATGGTGGTCGCACAGGCCAAGAATTGATCAATAGCTTGCGCGAGGCCCAAGACAAACATCAACAACTTGAAGAAGAAGCAGAAGTTTAAGTATTTGAACTTATGAACTTATTTACAAATTTTTTTGATTTTAATGTTGTTAGTTTGATGAGAGTTGCATCGAGTCAATAATTTTTAAAAAACTATAACCCTAATCCAGACCCATGAGGCTTCGTGCATAGGCGCGGGCCTCAAATGGCCGCATGTCATCGGCTTGTTCGCCAACGCCAATTACATGCACAGGCAATCCAAATTTCTCTGCTAGGGCAACAAGAACGCCACCTTTTGCGGTGCCATCTAATTTTGTGACCGCAAGGCCAGTGACCCCAACAGTATCCCGAAATACTTCGACTTGAGAATGGGCGTTTTGACCAACGGTAGCATCTAGAACCATTATGGTGTCATGAGGGGCATCTGGTACTAGTTTCTTGATGACACGGATTACTTTTTCAAGCTCTGCCATAAGATCTTTTTTATTTTGAAGGCGACCTGCTGTATCAATGAGTAAAAGGTCTGCACCTTCTTTTTTAGCTTGTTCAATGGCATCAAATGCAAGTCCAGCTGCATCTGCGCCTGTATCACGTGCGATGACGTTGCATCCCGTACGTTCGCCCCAGATGCGTAATTGTTCGACCGCAGCTGCGCGGAAAGTATCACCCGCTGCTAACATAACCTTCAGGCCTGATTCAGAATGCAGTTTTGCGAGTTTACCAATTGTTGTTGTTTTGCCAGAACCATTGACGCCTACAACTAAAACAATATGAGGGGCGTGGGATTTATTTATCTCTAATGGTTTTGCAACCGGTTCCAGTATAGTGGTGATCTCTTCAGAAAGGGCTGTGCGGACTTCTTCGTCCGTGACCTCTTTCTCAAAACGAGACTTTTTCAAGGCTGCTGCTAATTTCATTGCAGTTGCAGGGCCTAAGTCACCAGCAATAAGGACTTCTTCTAATTCCTCTATTGCTTCTTGGTCCAGTTTACGTTTCGTAAAGACATCAGAAATGCCCGTAACAAGCTTACTGGAAGATTTAGAAAGGCCTGCTTTTAATTTGGAAAACCAACCACCGCTCATGAATATACTCTCTTAAATTTTACGATCTGATCACTGGTACGTTAGCTTAGGCGGGTTCACCTGTAAGGATACCATCTTCTAACCCAGTGATTTTAACATTCATCAATGTGCCATCGGGTACATTACTCTTTAGCTTTACACAAGCAAACTGTTCATTTCGCCCTAAACCATTTCTTTCAAATAGGACTTGGGCCGTTGGTCCTATGCAACTTTCTAAGAATTTCTGTTCAAGTTTTTTCCCGATTGCGCGTATCTTTTGTGCGCGTTCTTTGCGAATGGCCTTGGGGACTTGATTTGGGATACGCGCCGCAGGTGTGCCGGGACGTTCAGAATAAGGAAATACATGTAGATAGATTAATCCGCATTCTTCTACCGCTTTCAACGTATTTTCAAACATTTCGTCTGTTTCCGTTGGGAAGCCAGCAATTAAGTCCGCCCCAAAGACGATGTCTGGTCGTATTTCGCGAAGTCGTTTGCAAAGATCGATGGCGTCTTGACGGCTGTGGCGTCGTTTCATCCTTTTCAAAATCATGTCGTCGCCAGCTTGTAAGGAAAGATGAAGATGAGGCATGAGGCGTGGTTCTTCCGCGATCACCTTAAATAAATCTTCGTCCATTTCGATGCAGTCGATGGATGATATACGTAGGCGCGGTAGGTTTGGAACGGCTTGTAAAAGGCGGCGTACCATTTGCCCTAATGTTGGTTTCCCTGGAAGGTCTTCACCATAAGATGTGATATCAACACCCGTTAGGACAATTTCATTATATCCGTTTTCAGATAGGGATTGAACTTGGCGTACGACTTCACCCATAGGAACGGAACGGCTATTTCCCCGCCCAAATGGGATGATGCAAAAGGTGCAACGATGGTCACAACCGTTTTGCACTTGTACAAAAGCACGTGCACGCCCTTCAAAACCTGCGACCAGATGGTTTGCTGTTTCTTTGATAGACATGATGTCGTTCACTTGAACTTTTTCAGAGCCATCGATGCCAAACGTATTTGGTGAAAAGCTTGCTTGTTCAAGTTTTTCCATATTGCCGATAACTTTATCGACTTCGGGCATGTCTGCAAACTGGGTGGCGTTTACTTGTGCCGCACATCCCGTCACAATGATTTTTGCATCAGGGTTCTCGCGGTGCGCACGCCGGATGGCCTGGCGAGCTTGGCGTTCTGCTTCTGAAGTGACGGCGCATGTATTAAATATAATAGCATCCTCAAGGCCGGCTTTGCGGGCATTGTCGCGCATGACTTCAGATTCATAGGTGTTTAAGCGGCAGCCGAATGTCACAATATCTACATTGTCATTTTTGGTTTCTTCTTTTGGCGCCTGTAGAACAGGGTTGTCTGTGCCATTATCTGCTTCAGGTGGGCGATTTACGATTTTAGAAGACATGCTTAAGCGCCTTCCATAGGGAAATTCCCTGTGAAAGAAGTGGCGACAGGGCCAGTCATAATAACGTGACCATTTTCTAAATAATTCATGGACAATATGCCGCCATCCAGTTGAATATCCATTTTACGGGTATCGACGTAATTTGTAAGAACTGCGGCCACTGCAGCCGCACAGGCACCAGATCCGCAAGCCATCGTGATACCTGCACTTCTTTCCCAAACGCGCATACGAAGACTACCATCTGCATTGCGGCTGATGAATTCTACATTAGTACGTTCAGGAAAGGAGGGATGATGTTCAGCAATAGGGCCAAGGTTCTCTAAATCGATAGCATTGGCATCTTCTACAAAGAACACGCAATGTGGATTGCCCATACCAACAGCCACAGCACTTCCAAGTCCTTCAATATTCATTTCGATAGATTTAATATCCATGTGGCTCGAAAGTGGAATGTCTTGCCAATCAAGAATAGCTTCACCCATATCAACAGAATAAAGGCCGTTTCCTTCATTTGCGCAATGCAAAAGGCCGCGCAATGTTTCTATGACTACCTGTTGTTTACCAGTTTCTTGGATCAATAATGAAGCGACACAGCGAGTTGCATTTCCACAAGCCCCAGCTTCACTAGCATCTGGATTGTGGATGCGCATGAACAGATCGGCTTCGTTTGTGGGTGCTTTTTCAAGGATAATAAATTGATCGCAACCGATGCCAAGGTGACGATCTGCCATTAGACGTATTTGGGATTCGTTCAACGCATATTTATGATCGCGATTATCAATCACGACAAAATCATTTCCTAATCCATGCATTTTACGAAAGGCGACCATTGTAAACTCATCTTCAAATTTGAAACTTTATAACTTATAGTCTCTTCTAACAGAAGATATATTGAACTCAATCTTTAATTGCTTATTATGACTAGGTCCAAATTTTACCTAAGCTTTAAATATTTGTATAATAGAAATCTGCACCAATTTGATTGGTTACCTTATAACCTAAATCCTCAAGAAATTTTGAAATGAGGATGTCACCTTGAATGATTTCTATTTGTAGAAGACATTTATTTTCTGACAGTGTTTGCCTCATGCCTTCAAGAACATTCCATTCAAACCCTTCTACATCTATTTTCATGAGTATCATTTCGTTCTTTGCAGAGAAGATACCATCGATGGGGCGCAGTTGAACTTCGATGAGATTGGAATCTAGTCGATCTTGTTCACTATGAATGATTTCATAATTTTCAGCATCCTTAGCAATATGGGAATGGCCTGTATTGCCTTCTGATGCCATTTGAAAGGATATCGTCGTTTCTTTGTAGCCAACTGCATGTTGATGAAGGGCTATTAGTTTGGTTAAGTCATTCATGGCCATATGCCCATAGAAATGGGCTATATTTCGGGGGTCACATTCAAAACTATGAACCTCAGGAATATTTGTTTGTTTAGCTATTATCATTGAATATAAGCCGAAATTTGCACCTATATCCAAGAATTTATCAAATGTGTGTTTTTGGGCTGCTTCTAGGAGATGGGCTATTTGTTCTTTTTCATAGGCACCTTCGACCCAAATGCGACGGTCGATATAATTTTTTGGGCATAAAAGGAACTCTGCCTCAAAAAAACGTTTTACCTTCCACTGGGTGGAACTTATTTTTTTGTAATAGAATCTATAAAGGCTTGTTTTTAATTTAGTTAAAAGGCCCACAGTGCATCCCCATTCAAATTGTTACATTAAAAAGAATATACTGTGCTGCGGTTCGTTTTGAAAGATCTAGATATCAGTGGTTAATGAATTCAGAATTCGAAATGGCGCGAACAAGGTCTAATAAAGACTTTCGATCTTGGCGGCTTTCAATTTGGTGATAGTAACATACAAGATTTGTGGATTCTATGGTTTCTTTGGCTTCAGACTCAGCGGCCATGTTGGTGATGCCATTTGCCTCTTGGGATACGTTTGATTGCTCTCTGGCATTTTCGATTTCACTATAAAAAGCATCAATTGGTTGATTGACGGCATGTGATAAATAAAATAGCGCACTTGCGGAAATTCTATTTTCACCGATTTCATATTTGCGAATTTGTTTGAAACTAACCCCAATCGCGTCGCCTATTTCTTTTTGTGTTAGGCTGGCCTTCTTCCTAAAATATCGTAATCTTTCACCAACTAAAGAATCAATGTCTTGTGCACGGCGTGGTCTTGCACGCCTATCATTGCTGCGTCGATCATTCGCACGACGGCTAAGGTCGCGTGCATCGATGTTTGTATTGGGAAAGCTTCCTTTTTCCGATTCTTCTATGGAAAGATCGGTTGGTTTATTCAATGAAGAGTTTGAATTTTTTATTGCCATAAGGTAGTGCTAATCTATTAATGCAATCTAAAGTTATTAATAAATACTACTAATAATAGCTGAAATCAATTTTAAAAACCAATTGTAGCAAAGTTTATTATTATGGTTTCGCATTTATAAGAGTTTGAATAGACTCTGTTCTTGGCTATTGAGTTTCTGTAGAACGCTTGACAGCCTTGGTATTGGGGCGTATAAACCGCCCATCTAATCAAGCCGTAATTCAGGTCAATATAGTCCTGTGGGGCAACGTCAGTCTGCGAGGGTTCGCACACTGGCGCTTTTTGCTATGGGGTTAAGGCTTTGATTTTAAAGAAATATTCTTTTGCTGAAGAGTGAAGATAACAAGGTTGAAAGCAAGTATGTTTGATGCATTAAGTGGCCGTTTAGGCTCCGTATTTGAAGGTTTGAAGCGTCATGGTTCTTTAAAAGAGAGCCATGTGAATGATGCAATGGGTGAAATTCGCCTTGCATTGCTTGAGGCTGACGTTGCACTTCCTGTTGTTAAAGGCTTCATCAAAGAAGTGAAAGAAAAGGCCCTTGGTGAATCGGTAACTAAATCTGTTACGCCGGGTCAGCAAGTTGTTAAGATCGTTCATGATGCGCTGGTTGATATGCTGGGCGCTGAAAGCCAAGGATTGAATAGTTTAGGTGAGCCACCTATTGCCTTCATGATGGTTGGTTTGCAAGGTTCTGGTAAAACAACTTCTACAGCTAAGATCTCAAAACGACTGCAGGAAAAAGAGCGTAAGAAAGTTCTTATGGCATCTCTTGATGTTGCCCGTCCGGCAGCGCAAGAACAGTTACAGGTCCTTGGGGAGCAGGTCGGTGTTAAGACATTGCCGATTGTAGCAGGACAGCAGCCCGTTGATATTGCTAAGCGTGCGATGCAAGCAGCCAAATTAGGTGGCTTTGATATTGTGATGCTTGATACGGCTGGTCGTTTACATATTGATGAAAACTTGATGGATGAGGTCGCTGCGGTAAAAGCAGTAACAAACCCGCAAGAAATTTTATTGGTTGCAGATGCGATGACCGGTCAAGATGCGGTGACTGTTGCTGATAGCTTTAACCAAAAAATGGGTCTTACAGGTATCGTCCTAACCCGTATTGATGGTGATGCACGCGGTGGTGCGGCCCTTTCAATGCGTAAGGTGACAGATTGTCCAATTAAGTTCCTTGGTACGGGTGAGAAGATGGAGGAGCTTGAAGAGTTCCATCCTGATCGTCTTGCGAATCGTATTTTAGGCATGGGCGATGTCGTATCGCTTGTTGAAAAAGCACAAGAATCTATTGATGAAGCAGAAGCAGAAGAGCTTGCTAAGAAGATGCAAAAAGGTCAATTCGACCTTGATGATATGGCAAAGCAGTTGAAGCAAATGCGTAAGATGGGCGGCATTATGGGTATGATGCCGGGCGTCGGAAAAATTAAAAAGCAAATGGCATCGTCGAATATCGATGACAAAGCGCTATTGCGTCAGGAAGCAATTATTTCTTCCATGACGAAAGCAGAAAGAAAGAACCCGAAACTCATCCATGCGAAACGTAAGATTCGTATCGCATCGGGTTCCGGCACATCTGTTCAGGATGTTAACAAAATCCTGAAACAATATCAGATGATGGCGAAGATGATGAAAAAAGTTTCAAAGTTGGGAGAAAAAGGGCTCATGCGTTCGCTCGGCGGCATGCTCCCTCCCAATATGATGCCACCGGGAGGCGGTTTTCCGCGCTAAGTGATTAGTGCAGACTACCAAGAACCTGTGACACACGCCGAGTATTTTGAGTAAGGCAATAAGTGAAATTCACTATTGTCAGTTTAATTAGAGAAAGAGAGATCCATGAGCTTAAAAGTTCGTCTTGCACGTGGTGGAGCGAAGAAGCGTCCATACTACCGTATCGTAGTTGCTGATTCCCGTATGCCTCGTGATGGTCGTTACATTGAAAAGGTTGGTACATTCAACCCAATGTTACCTAAAGATCACGCTGATCGTATTGTACTTGACGTAGAACGCATCCAACATTGGATGTCTGTTGGCGCTCAACCTACAGATCGTGTTGCACGTTTTCTAAAAGCTGCTGATGTTATCGGCGAGCGTCGCATTCCGCGTCAAACTAAAAAAGCGGAACAAAGTGCTGCGACAGTAGAACGTCTTCGTGAAAAAGCAGAAAAAGCTGAAGCTGCTGCAGAAGCTGCTAAAGAAGCAGAAGCTGCTGCAAGTGACGCTGGTGAAGCTGCTGCTGAATAAGCAATTGCTTTCAGTTTAGCTTTCTAAAGACAGTGACATATCCTTTTGCCCGTTAATATTGGGGTGGATAGGTCTTAATTGGAATGAACGGACGCTTACGTTATGGCGAAAGACACAGATAGACTCTGCTTAGGTGTGATCACCGGTGCCCATGGCATTCGCGGACAGGTTAAGGTAAAAAGCTTTACCGAAAACCCGAAGCAAATGACCAAATATGGCCCGTTGACTGATGTCTCTGGAAAGCATGTTTATACCTTGTCTGTATCCGGACAGGCCAAAGGCCTATTGATTGTAAATATTGGTGAAGTAAAAGATCGAAATGAAGCGGAATTGCTGAAAGGCACCGAATTATTTATCGCACGAGATAACTTACCAAAGCCAAATGATGATGAATTTTATCATGCGGATTTGATTGGTCTCAAAGCCTTGGAAGAGGATGGCGAAGAATATGGTGTTGTTAAAGGTCTGTTTGATTTTGGTGCAGGTGACATCATGGAAGTTCAACGTTGGGATGGGAAGTCAGTTATGCTGCCTTTCACTCTTGAAGTTGTTCCAACAGTTAATGTCGAAGCCGGACATATCATCGTAATCCCACCAATTGAGGTGAGTGAGCGTGATGAAGAAGGCGGAGGCTTTGAAGGTGATGGCGATATGTTAAGTGGTAGCGAGGATACGGATGAGTGATCCGTCCCGAACTCCTTGGCATGCTTCCATGCTAACCCTTTTTCCGGAAATGTTTTCCGGTGCATTGGGAACGTCCATACCTGGACGTGCAATGGCAGCAGGCATTTGGGAATTAGAGACAGTTCAAATTCGTGATTTTTCTACCCATAAGCATAGCAGCGTGGATGAAGCCCCATTTGGTGGTGGTCCAGGTATGGTTATGCGCCCAGATGTGATTGATGCGGTGATTGATGCTGTATCAGACAAACCGGGTCCACTTTTGTATATGAGCCCCCGTGGTGAAAGATTTACACAATCTTTAGCACAGGAGCTTTCAGAAGGACCCGGCGTTAAAATCTTATGTGGGCGTTATGAAGGTATTGATCAGCGTGTGTTTGATAAACACAATATTCGCGAAGTCAGCCTAGGCGATTTTATCCTCTCTGGAGGGGAACCCGCTGCCATAGCAATGTTGGATAGTATGGTGCGTTTATTGCCGGGAGCTCTTGGCGCTGATGCATCACTGGATGAAGAAAGCTTTACAAGTGGATTACTTGAATATCCGCATTACACCCGCCCCGCTAATTGGGACGGTCGTGACGTACCGGAAGTTTTGTTAAGTGGTCATCATGGAAAAATTCAGGCATGGCGCCTGGAGGAAGCCAAAAGGATAACCAAGGAACGACGACCGGACTTATGGTCCCAGTTTAATAAGCTGGATGCGGGACATGTGGATTAAGAATTGAAAGGTGAGGTTTTGTTATAAGGCTTCATCGGGTTTGAAAACTCAAGAAAGGACTCGAACAATGAATATTATCGAGCAACTCGAGAAAGAACAACTGGACGCGCGCACACCTGAAGGCGGTGTTCCAGAATTTCAAGCGGGCGATACAGTCCGTGTGAACGTGAAAGTAGTAGAGGGCACGCGCGAACGTGTACAGGCTTTTGAAGGCGTGTGCATCGGTCGTAAAAACGCTGGTTTAAACTCTAACTTCACAGTTCGTAAATTATCTTACGGTGAAGGTGTGGAACGTGTATTCCCACTTTATAGCCCACGTATCGATTCAATTGAAGTAGTACGTTACGGTAAAGTGCGTCGCGCTAAATTGTATTATCTTCGTGGTCGTACAGGTAAAGCAGCGCGTATCGTTGAACGCCGCGTTACCAAGAAAGCTGACAAATAATCACTTTTAAGTGAGTCAGCTCTCATCGGGTCTTAAGGTATGCGCGGTGCACGTCAATTGATGTGCGCCGCGCGACCGATTGTTTTGGATGAATGGTTTATTTAAGCATTTTAATAAGTTTATCCTCATTGGAAAAACTGTTGTTGAAACTGTTTACTGGCTATTTTCATGCCTTTCCGTCATTTTAGGCTCGAATTAAATGATTATACCCAATGAATGATTGGTGTTATTGATCAGAATCTAGACAAAGCCGATGGTCTTTTGACCGTCCATATACTGGGAGAGAAACCATGGGTACAGCCCGTACGCTCTTTGATAAAATCTGGGACAGCCACGTGGTGGCAACACAAGAAGATGGTACTAGCCTTCTCTATATTGACCGTCATATGGTGCATGAAGTAACAAGCCCGCAGGCATTTGAAGGTCTACGTAACTCTGGACGCAAAGTACGTGCGCCGGGTCAAACTTTGGCTGTTGCTGATCATAACGTCCCAACGACGGATCGTTCTAAAGGCATTGAAAATGACGAAAGTCGTATTCAAGTTGAGACACTAGTTTCAAACGTAGACGAATTTGGCGTTCCCTATTTTCCAGTAGAAGATGTACGCCAAGGCGTGGTTCATATTGTTGGTCCAGAACAAGGTTTCACCCTTCCGGGTATGACCATTGTTTGTGGTGACAGCCATACGGCGACACATGGTGCCTTTGGTTCGTTGGCATTTGGTATTGGTACTTCTGAAGTTGAACATGTTCTGGCAACCCAAACATTGTTGCAAAAACCTGCTAAAAACATGCGAATCACTGTGAATGGTAAATTAGCACTGGGTTCAACTGCAAAAGACATCACAATGGCGATCATTGGTAAGATTGGTACTGCGGGCGGTACAGGTTTTGTGATCGAATATGCGGGTGATGCTATTATGGAATTGTCTATGGAAGGTCGTATGACCATCTGTAATATGGCGATTGAAGGTGGCGCACGTGCCGGTATTATTGCCCCTGATCAAAAAACGTTTGATTATGTAAAAGGCCGTCCAATGTCACCTAAGGGTGCTGATTGGGAAAAGGCTGTGGCTTATTGGTCTACTCTTCCTTCTGATGAAGGTGCGGAATATGATGTAGAGCTCGAATTTGATGCTGCGGATATTGCACCGGTTGTAACATGGGGTACAAGCCCTGAGGATGTTGTCTTTGTGACATCTGAAGTTCCAAATCCTGCTGACGAAGAAGACGCACATAAGGCTGCTGCGATGGAACGTGCATTGGAATATATGGGTTTAACGGCTGGTACGCCAATGACCGACGTGGCTATTGATAAAGTATTCATCGGTTCTTGTACAAATGGACGTATAGAAGATTTACGTGATGCTGCGAAAATTGCTGAAGGCAATAAAGTAGCTGCAAATGTTCATGCACTTGTTGTTCCGGGTTCTGGTTTGGTGAAAGTTCAAGCAGAAGAAGAAGGTTTGGATCAAATCTTCATCGCTGCTGGTTTTGACTGGCGCGAACCGGGTTGTTCAATGTGTCTGGCGATGAATGATGATAAGTTGAAAGCGGGAGAGCGTTGTGCATCAACATCTAACCGTAACTTTGAAGGTCGCCAAGGTAAAGGTGGGCGTACTCATTTGGTTAGTCCTGCAATGGCTGCGGCATCTGCGATCAAAGGCAAATTGGCTGATGTGCGGGATTATATGTAATGAGTACTGCGTTAAATCTGTTGGAAGCGAATGCTGAAAATGATTGGTTAAGCGATATGCTTGGTCAAGACGTATTCAGTAATGGTTGGGCCGTTGATATCCCGACTTATGCACCAGCAAATGATGATTATGTGATGAGTGACGTTGAAGCGGAATTTGATGAGTTCCTTTCTTTCATCGTTGACTTTCAAGCTAGAAATAAAGGGTAAGGGAGATTTCCTTATGGAAAAATTTACAACACTGACTGGTATTGCTGCTCCACTTGATTTGATTAATATCGATACTGATATGATCATCCCAAAACAGTTTTTGAAAACAATTCACCGCACAGGTTTGGGTAAAAACTTATTTGATGAAATGCGTTTCAATAACGATGGTTCAGACAACAAAGATTTCGTTCTTAACAAAGAACCATTCACCGCAGCGCAAATTCTAGTTGCCGGTGATAACTTTGGGTGCGGATCGTCACGTGAACATGCGCCTTGGGCTTTGTTAGATTTCGGCATCCGTTGTGTGATCGCACCAAGTTTTGCTGACATTTTCTATAATAACTGTTTCAAAAATGGTATTTTACCTATCAAACTTCCACGTAAAGTCGTTGATAGTTTGATGGAAAAAGCGGATCGTGGTGGAAATGCTACTTTCACTATCAATTTGGAAAATCAAACTGTTGTTGATCCAGATGGAACTGAACATAGCTTTGATGTGGACGAATTCCGTCGTCATTGTCTAATGAATGGCCTAGATGATATTGCTTTGACTTTACAAAAAGCAGAAAAAATTAAAGGTTACGAAGAAGGTCGCGCAAAAGATGCACCATGGGTATTTGGTGCTTCTGCTTAAGTTTTTTCTTTGGCTTAGGTTTATGAATAAAGGGTGTAGATTAAATTCTGTGCCCTTTTTTATGACTCTATTATTCTTCTAGAATCCCAAAAACCGGACAATTTAACTTATGCCTAATGGAATGAAGTGTTTTTATACACTTTTACTGGTCAAATAGGATGTATTTGTTTAAAAAAGCAGGAAATTCAGTAATAAAGACGTAATGTTTGGCTTATGGTCAAATCCCATTACGTTTCCATAGAGGGGAAACCCTAAAACAACTAAATAAGAAATGGAGTGTTGCTGTCATGGCTTCCAATAAAACTCTTTTGATGCTGCCAGGTGATGGCATTGGTCCTGAAGCTTGTCAACAAGTTCGCCGTGTAATTGATTGGATGGACAAACGTCGTTCTGTGTCTTTCGATATAAAAGAAGGCCTTGTTGGCGGTGCTTGTTATGATGTTCATAAAGAAGCAATCACAGACGAAACAATGGCTGATGCGATGAGTGTTGATGCTGTATTATTTGGTGCTGTTGGTGGCCCACAATATGATGATGTGCCACGCCATGCCCGCCCAGAAGCAGGCCTTCTTCGCCTACGTAAAGACATGGACCTTTTCGCGAACCTTCGCCCTGCAGTGACATTTGACGCATTATTGGATGCATCTACATTGAAACCTGAAGTTATCAAAGGTTTGGATCTGATGATCGTGCGTGAATTGACTTCTGGTGTTTATTTCGGGGAACCTCGTGGTATGCAAACCTATGAAGGCGAAGAACGCTGTATCGATACGCAAAGTTATACACGCGCAGAAATCGAACGTGTCGCAGCAGTTGCTTTTGATCTAGCCCGTAAACGTGACGGACGTGTTTCAAGCGCAGAAAAGTCTAACGTTATGGAAACGGGTGCTTTTTGGCGTAAAGTTGTGACAGAGCTTCACGAGAATGGTGGTTATAGTGATATTAAACTTGATCACATCTTGGCTGATAATTGTTCTATGCAGCTTGTTAAAAATCCAAAGCAATTTGACGTGATTGTAACCGATAACTTATTTGGTGATTTGCTTAGTGATACGGCTGCAATGGCAACCGGTTCTTTGGGTATGCTTCCAAGTGCTAGCCTTGGTGGTATCGATGAGAATGGAAGTCGTAAAGCAATGTATGAACCAGTACATGGTTCTGCCCCTGATATTGCGGGTCATGATTTGGCTAATCCAAGTGCAACAATGTTAAGTTTCTCTATGTTGTTGCGTTATTCGTTCGATCTACAAGATGATGCGAATTTGATTGATACTGCCATTCAAAATGCAATGAATAGCGGTAAACGTACAGGCGACATCATGGCAGAAGGTTGTGAACAAGTTAGCTGTACTGGCTTTGGGGATGCAGTGTTATTAGAGCTTGATAAGCTTGCTGCATAAATCCACCTAGGTGTAAGTATTTTAAAAGCCTCGTATCAGATACGAGGCTTTTTTTATCATCACCAAAATTAGCTATTTAAGGATTGTGTCCGACGATACATGGGAATGCTAATGTCAGTGCGTGGATAGGCAATAACACTAACCATAGGTGTTCCGGATTTATTACGATTTGGTAAAATCAATCGTTCATAATTTAACCATTGATCTTCTCTGTGATCAAATCGGACCAACGCACGAACATGCTGATAAATAGGTTGATCATTATTTAAAGATTCTACATAAGATTTGGTAGTACTGTGACTATAAAGGTCATCTATAATATTGTCATCTAAGGGTTTATTGATGGCTTTGCGTCGCCATTCTTCACCCATTAAAGAGCTAATGTACGACTTGGTACCTAAATAGCTAACATTAAACTTGCAGTCATTTTCATTTTCATAGGTATAACGTTGCAAGTAATCATCAATAAAGTGGTTGCCTGTCCTAGAAGAAGGTCCAGTTTCAAACTTACCTTGCTTCCAAGCGTCAAGCGCAATTCTTATGGGGTTGGATGAGTTATTGAAATAACTATCCGGTGTATCGATAATAGGATGATTCTCAAAGAAAATACCATTATCAGATCCTTTGTTCTTATGGCTTTGGATCTCTATGATACGCCTAATGGCATTATGTGGGTTTGTATGTATTTCTTTACACCAGCCGCCATCTAAAAAATAAAATGAGAAGCTTTTAAAACTATTTAATTCTTTTTTGAGATAATCCAGAAGGCTTGTCATCGCAAGGCTTGTAGTATTTTTATTGTCCCAAGTAATGGAAACCTTATCGTTTGACGTTAGGTCTACTTGGATTAGTTTTAAATAACTGAAGGCTGTGTCATGGATATTTATATCTGGAAGTTCAGTTTCTTGGTCTTCACTGAGGTCATTCGCGCAAAATTTACCGGCTTTCCATTGTCCAGTATCAAGGATGTAAAACCGTTGTTCTTGCTGAGATTTATAGTAATAATTGTTGTGATAAATTAGTTTCATATCATCCCCCCGGACATTTTTCTAAATTACGCCAAATAACTTAGATGAACTTTATCTATTGCCATTTGACAAACAAAATTTGTGTTTGTCAAATGGCAATTGGGGAATAATTTTTATTTTACCACTTATGGGTGATATGAATTAGTTAAGAGGTTTTCTTACGGTTTTAAATAGCACAGGCTTTAATAAGATTTAAAACTTGATTTCTAACATTATCATCTGGAATGGAATCGATACGTTTAGCAAGTTCGATTGTTCTGCGAGGTAATGTTTTTGCATTAGCTTCAGCTTCTGAATCTAAACCATCAAAGAAATATGTAATTGGTGTTTCAAGGGCGCTTGCGATATCCCAAAGGCGACTGGAACCAATACGGTTAGTTCCTTTTTCATATTTTTGAACTTGTTGAAAGCTTACGCCAAGGATTTTTCCAAGTTGTTCTTGGCTCATGCTTTTAGCAGCACGAGATTCACGGACTTTGCGACCTACATGAATATCAGTGGGATGTGGCATATTAATATCTCCTAAGTATGTTATGTCTCTATCTTACAAAAGAAGTAGCCTTCCCCGACTGTGAAAACCAGTATAGGTAGTTTTTCAGAGTTATTCAATTAAATTAGCATAAAATGAATAATGAAACGCAATTTTGAATAGCGTAGGTTGTAAATTTTACCGTTCGAATTATGTGATGCGCTAGGCTCTGTGAGGGATATATGGAAAGAGCGTTGTCTGTTGAGGTTTTATCTCTTGATAAAATTGACGAATCACGGCTTTTATATGGTGCAATCTACAAAGGAAGTTTGTGGGGGCTTATGGGTGAGGTGATCAAATGGATGCGTCCGGCGCAATTCGAAAAATTAAAAGTCTGGAACCATCGATGAATAAGCGATCTGGAGACGGCATTTTAGAAGATGATAGTCTAGTTGAAGCTATTCGTGCGGTTACCAAGGTTCCTTCGCAACGTAAGGTTTCCTATGCTATTCCATGTGCTTCGCAATTTCGCGATCAAGTAAGTGAATTGGCTGATCGTCGCAATGTTAATGTTGGTGATATCGCGCGTTCTGTGATGCTGACATTGCCGGAAAAAATCATTGAATCTATGGAAGATCCCGGCGAGCCGAATGTCGAGGACCGTGAGACTATCATTCTGAAGTCAGGACCAAGTGCTGGCAAACCATGGCGTAGGAAGCCGCGTTTGCAAGTTCGAATGCCTGCTGGTTATGATATGGTTGTGATCCGAAAAGCCCTTGCTTTGGCTCTTGAGCTGGATGGCGGCAAGATTAATATAAGTCTAGAAGATCCTTCTTTACCAACGCGTAAAGAGCAAGCTGATAAGGATCGTGAAAAGATCATACGATTGCATACAATTGTGACGGCCATGTCCTTTGAGCTTATTAAAGGTGGTGTGCAAACTCTAGAAGAAGCCTTATATGTATTAGGGTTTCCCCCTTCATCGCGCCCGAATATGAGTGACGTTAAGCAACGGTTTAGGTTGATGGCAACGATTCATCATCCTGATAGTGATCTTGGTGGGCATGAGAGAATGTCACAGTTAAATGATGCTGTTTCATTATTGCGCCGAACGTTACCATAGGCTGAGAACAGAGGCTTGTTGGCAATATATGAAATAAATATTGCAATATGCATAAAATATGCATAAATTGCACAAAATAACTAATTGTGCATAAAAATGAAACATAGAATAAAACAAGCTCGTTTAAGAATGAATTTAAGTCAGCAGCAGTTGGCTGACAAGATAGATGTGTCTCATTCTACATTGAATCGGTGGGAAGCAGGCCATCGAGAGCCTAAACGTGACCATTTAGAAGCTTTGGCTTCGGCCTTATCTGTATCATTGGAATGGTTGATGTTGGGGAGGGTGGCTTCCCGGCAAACCTCATCTTCTATAGCAACAACGCCAATGCAGCGTCATCATGAAGCTATTTCAAAATCTGAAGCCCCCTATTATAATCCAGAAAACCCCCCTTCAGGGCAGGAGTCCGCCATGTTAAAACATCCATCAGAAGTTAATCCGGTTATTGCTTATCAAGGTGTGCCCGGTGCCTATTCGCATTTGGCATGTCGTGAAGCATTCCCCCATTTAGAACCATTGTCATGCTTAAGTTTTGAAGATGCATTTGAGGCAGTAGAGACGGGTAAGGCGGGTCTTGCTATGATACCGATTGAAAATAGTCTTGGCGGTCGGGTTGCTGATATTCATCATCTATTACCAGATTCCAATCTCTATATTATTGGAGAGCATTTTCAGCCTATAAACCATTGTTTGTTGGCACCAAAAGGTGCGGAATTAAGCAAGATTAAAGAAGCGCGAAGCCATACACAGGCTTTGGCCCAGTGTCGTGATACTTTGCGTGAATTGAAAGTTACACCTGTTAAACATGCGGATACAGCAGGGGCAGCCAAGGAAATTGCAGAATTAAATGATCCAACCATTGCGGCTGTTGCAAGTGGTTTGGCGGGCGATACCTATGGTCTAGATGTTTTGCGTCATCGCATTGAAGATAAAATCGGTAACGTGACACGGTTTATTGTTATGTCGCGTACACGTATCGAGCCTGACCCACGTTCTGGTCCTTGTTTAACCAGTTTTGTATTTCAGGTCCGAAGTATTCCAGCAGCATTATATAAATCTATGGGTGGTTTCGCGACCAATGGTGTGAACTTTGTGAAGTTGGAAAGCTATATTTCTATCGCAGATGTGAACACAGCACGTTTCTATGCAGAAATCGAAGGCCATCCTGCTGATAAGGCTGTTGATAGAGCCTTTGAAGAACTTCAATTTTATACAACAAAAGTGAAAGTCTTGGGGACTTTTCCAAAGAATAATCCCAAAGACTAATTAATTTTAGACGCTGGCTATGTTCCGTTCTCTAAACTTTAAGAAGCTAGAGTAAACGAGAAGGTAGCTAGTTGCTGTCCCAAAAGATAATAACGTTCCAAAGGCTATGCCAAGCGAGCCATAGGATAAATATACTGTGATGGTATAGACAACCAACGCCCCTAAGCCTGCAGGATAATTTTTAATCACCGTCAAAGCTTGGCCTTCGCCATATGTTAAATGCAACAAGATTAAAAATGGTACCATTGTCACAGGGAAAGCTGCGAGCAAGCCAGACCAACTTGGCCCGATAAGAGATGCAAGACCTGTGATGACAAGGACAATACTAGCTGCGGTCGCCCCCCGAATTAAAATAATTTTCAATGTGATTGTAACCGGCTTGTTTACGCGTACATTTTCGATTTTGCGAAAGAAAAAAGCAAAAATAGGAATTGCGATAACGGGTACAAGTAGTGCACCAATCAAAGTATATTCTGGCATCCTTAAGATATATGAAGTGATCGCAAAGCAAAGGCATGAAAGTAACGTTGCAATAAGGGCTGGTGGTTTTAAACCAGACCTTAAGCCAAGAAAATATCCACCTGCCAAGGCCATGGCTGCCACGAACCCGGGCAATGTGTAAAGTGCGGCTTGTGTCGCAAAATCAATACCGTTTTCAATGCCAATGAAAAACAGGGCAATGGCTGTACCTAGAGGGTAGCCCGCCATAATGCCGCCTGCGCGGGGGCTGACCCGTTCGGCGACAGCCGAAAGTGCTAAAACGGCAAGAATAGAAACTGCGATTTTCGCAAAAAATAATTCCATGGTAAATTCTCTTTATTTTTTATTAAGCCAGTCAGACATTAAGACCCATGAAATGGAATCTTTGCGGGGTGTTTTTATGATATCAGATGCTTCACCTTCAATCAGGTCTTCACGTGTGAACCATCTCGCATCTTCAATTTCTTTAGGATCGATGGTAATTTCTGTTGTTGTTGCTTTTGCGGTATAGCCCAGCATTAAGGAGGAAGGGAAAGGCCACGGTTGGGAAGAATGGTATTTGATGTCTGTGATATGCACGCCAACTTCTTCGAAGACTTCCCGTGCGACTGCTTGTTCCAAAGATTCTCCCGGTTCAACAAAACCGGCTAATGTTGAATACATGCCTTCTTTAAAATGTGGGCTTCGGCCCAATAAGGCGCGGCCTTGATCATCCTCAATTAACATAATGACAGCAGGGTCGGTACGTGGGAAATGGTCTTTACCACAGGCTAGATTTAAGCAATGACGGCGATGACCCGCATCTTTATTTGCTGTTGGGCTTCCACATTTTCCACAAAATTGATGATGTGCGTTCCAGTGGGTAATACCCCGGGCAAATGCCGCTAAGGCACCTTCTTCTGCGGACATGGCTGGCCCAACTTCGCGTAAGTCGAAAAATTCTCCATAGCCACTAAGGGGTTCTTCTTCATGATGAGAAAGATCAATGGCAAAATGTGGTTGCCCTTGCATCATGCCTAAGAATGAAAGACCTTTTGCATCAATAAGAATCTCTTGGGCGATGTTATTTGGAAGTTCAGCTAATCGTGGCTCTTTGTCGGCATTGGCTATGAAGCTTTTCGCGCGCCACACAGGTAAAATTGTGGCCTCACCATTTTCAAGCATGGCAAGTATTTCAACATCGTCTGTTCGCAAGTGACCAGAGCGATCTAATTCTTGATTCACATAAAAGTTTTTCTTCATAACCGTGCATCCAATTCCTTTAGGCTTACATCAGAAGCCCGACACATAAGGTTGGATATCTAGCGTTATTATTTGTGGATTTGCAAGTGCTTCCATATGGAATAGCTCTATTGATCCTAAGGATGAATAAACTCTATATGCAAAATTGCTATTTCTTTGTAAAATTCACTTGCGAATTTGTCTCTAACCCGTCATAAGGTCCGCGGAAGGTCGGTCGGACGAGTATCTCCGCCAACCCGGTCAGATCCGGAAGGAAGCAGCCGTAACGGAATTTTACACGGGTCGATCCGATCTTCCACTTTTAATTTGCTGATCATTTGATCGGCTTTTTTATGCCTTCAATAATAAAAGGCTTTATTCATTACGTCTCACATTGACAGTTTCTATGCTAAACGATAAAGCTTTCTTTTGAAAAATGAACGATATCACTTTATCTCAGGAATGTTTAAATGATTGAAAATCCCTCAATTGCAGTTGTTGGTCTTGGCTATGTTGGGTTGCCCTTGGCAGCTGCCTTGTCGCGCCATTTTGAAACAATTGGGGTCGATATCAATCAGGCACGGGTACAAGAATTAAAAGAAGGTTTCGATCGTACAGGTGAATTGGATGCTGCGGCCTTGGAGACAGCACCTTTAACCCTAACGCATGACTTGGGCGAAGCCGCGGGCAAGGATATCTATATTGTTACGGTTCCAACCCCTGTAGATACAGAAAACCAACCAGATTTGGGGGCGGTCAGAGGTGCTTCTAAATCTGTGGGTTCCATGATCCAAAAAGGAAGCATAGTTGTCTATGAAAGTACGGTCTATCCCGGTGTAACGGAAGATATTTGTGGCCCGATTTTAGAAGAAGTATCTGGATTAAAAGCAGGTGTGGATTTCTACCTTGGTTATTCTCCAGAACGTATTAATCCCGGTGATAAAATTCATACGGTTGATAAAATTACTAAGGTTGTTGCAGGCCAAACAGAAGAGGTCGCGCAATTACTTTCACGGATCTATGGTTCCATGAATGGCGGCAATATTTATATTGCGAAAGACATAGCAACAGCCGAAGCATCCAAAGTCATTGAAAATGCACAACGTGATATCAATATCGCTTTTGTAAATGAAATCGCCTTGATTTTCGAACGTATGGGGCTTTCAGTTTACGACGTGTTAGATGCAGCACAAACCAAATGGAATTTCCTGCCTTTTATGCCGGGATTAGTTGGCGGACATTGCATTGGGGTTGATCCTTATTATCTTGCCCATGCCGCACAGAAAATTGGTATTGAACCGCATGTCATTCTATCTGGTCGTAAAATAAATGACACGATGGCGGATAGTATGGCGGAACGTATCCATGATATGTTGGCAGGGAAATCGAAAATATTAATGTTAGGTGTCACTTTTAAAGAAAATGTACCTGATATTCGAAATTCCAAAGTAACGGACCTTATATCTGCCCTTAAATTACGTGGACATGATGTGGATATTTATGATCCTATCGCCGATAAAGATGAAACCCGCGAAGAATATGGTTTGGAATTAATCGAATCACCCGACAATCAATATGATGCGATTGTTGGTGCCGTGCCTCATGATATTTTTGATGATTTATCATTGGCTGAATTGCTTAAAGATGGTGGCTTGGTCGCAGATATCAAAGGCATATGGCGTAATCGTCCGTTGCCAGACAATATCCGCCGTTGGAGCCTTTAGGTCCATAGGTCATTTTTTTTGATTTTGGATTAAAAACCGCGGGACAATTTGATGTGCTGTGGCTATGATCATGACTATGACTGAACAAGATCAAAAATCAAAAGAATATCGCGTCCTCGCCCGTAAATATCGCCCAGCCAATTTCGAAGATATGGTGGGGCAAGAGGCCTTGGTACGTACCCTTACCAATGCTATTCAATCTGGCAGGATTGCGCAGGCCTTCGTGCTAACGGGTGTGCGCGGTGTAGGTAAAACCACAACCGCCCGAATTATCGCAAAGGCCCTTAACTGCCTTGGTCCTGATGGTAATGGTAATCCCACTGCTTCCCCTTGTGGGGTTTGTGATAATTGTATCGCCATTGCAGAAGATCGCCATGTTGATGTGCAGGAAATGGATGCAGCATCACGTACTGGTGTGGATGATATCCGTGAATTGATCGAAGGTGTGCGCTATAAACCTGTTGCAGCACGCTACAAAATATACATCCTCGATGAGGTTCACATGCTTTCAAAAAATGCATTTAATGCATTGTTGAAAACATTAGAAGAACCACCAGAGCATGTGAAGTTTATTTTTGCGACCACCGAAATTCGTAAAGTCCCGATCACAGTCTTAAGTCGTTGTCAGCGTTTTGACCTTCGTCGTATTCCTGTAGAAAAGCTTGCGGGGCATTTTAAGAAAATTGCCGATAGCGAAGGTATAACTATCGAAGATGATGCGGTGGCGATGGTGGCTCGTGCGGCTGATGGTTCTGCACGTGATGGTCTCTCTATTTTGGATCAGGCAATAGCCCTTTCCGATGGGACTATTTCTGCACAACAATTACGCGACATGTTGGGTTTAGCAGATCGTGCACGCATTTTTGATTTATTTGACAGCATGATGCGCGGACAAGCAGCGGAAGCCTTGGATGGTCTTCGCGGTATGTATGATGAAGGCGCAGATCCCGTTGTGATCATGCAAGATTTGTTGGATGTTTGTTATTGGTTAACCCGTTTAAAATTAACGCCAGCATTGGCAAGCGAACCTTCGACACCGGATATTGAACGCACCACAGGTGTGGAGATGGCGACGAAGTTAAGTCAATCGATTTTGAGTCGTTCTTGGCAAATGTTACTAAAAGGGTTGCATGAAGTGATGGGGGCACCCAACGCAATGCAAGCAGCAGAAATGGTTGTCGTGCGTCTTATTCATGTGGCGGATATGCCAACACCGGGTGATTTAGTTAAGAAACTATCACAACAAGGCGCCGGTGGTGGAAATGCTGGTGCATCTGGTGGGCCTTCAGGACAAGCTGCACCATCAGGAAATGGACAACAAGCACAAGGCGCAGGACAGATGATGCCTTCTGATGTGCCAAATGGGGGCGGACCTAACGGAGGTGGTCAGCCAACAGCACGTTTGGCGGCGGTCGGTGGGCAAGCAATTGCACAACCTGCTATGGAAATGGCACCCGTACTTGAAGAATATATCCAACCTCAAAATAATAGTGCTCAAAATACAGCATCTTCTTCGAAGGGTCCAAAGAGTTTTGTTGAGGCGGTTGAGTTATTTAGAACCCGTCGTGAAGCACTTCTTGTTACGCATCTAGAGAACAGCGTGCACTTGGTGCGCTTTAAGCCGGGGCATATAGAAATGCGTATCGCCGGTGTGGCACCAAAAGACATTCATGGAAAAGTTGCACAGTTCCTAACGAGTTGGACGGAAGAAAGATGGATGGTCACCCTCAGTAATGAGGAAGGAGAACCAACACTTGCATCCCAAAAACAACAAGCGCAGCAAAGTTTACAGGATCAAGCCGAATTTGACCCGTTGGTAAAGGCCGTGAAGAAAGCCTTTCCTGAAGCACGGATTAAACGGGTTATAGAACCTATCGTCGCGCCTATTGATACAAATATGGAAACAGAGTTAGAACCAGATATAGAATGATTTCTGGATTGATTTCGTCGTTTTAATTCCCATATTAACGGTACGAAATAATTCCATATTTGGATGAAGAAAAATTACTAATATAGAAATGAGGATTTCATGCTGAAACTAGGTCAGATGATGAAGCAAGCCCAAGAAATGCAGGGCAAAATGGAAGAAATGCAACAGAAGCTTATGGCTCATGAAGTCGAAGGGCAATCTGGTGCTGGCCTTGTGAAGGTTACTTTAGACGGCAAGGGTACAATGAAATCCTTATCTATTGACCCTAGTTTGATGAATGAAGATGAGAAAGAGATCCTCGAAGATTTACTGATAGCAGCCCATAATGATGCCAAAGTAAAAGTAGAGAATTTCATTCAAGAAAAAACACAAGATGCCATGGGTGGGTTACAATTGCCTGAAGGCTTCAAATTGCCATTTTGATTTAAGTATTCCTTTCCATATGTGAACGTCCCACCATTAAGGCCCTTTCTATGAATGAAATAGATCAAGTCGTACAATTGCTATCGCGCTTGCCGGGGTTAGGGCCACGTTCAGCCAAAAGAGCCACATTACATCTGTTGCAAAAACGTGAAAGTTTAATGCGCCCATTGGCAGATGCTATTTCACGGGCTGCCGATCATATTTTGGAATGCGGAAACTGTGGAAATTTAGATAGCCACGACCCTTGTCATATTTGTAGTGACCAACGCCGTGATGGGGCAACTATTTGTGTAGTAGAACAGGTTGCTGACCTTTGGGCGCTGGAGCGTACTGGCGCATTCAAAGGGCGTTATCACGTATTAGGTGGGGTTCTATCTGCTTTAGATGGTATTGGGCCGGAAGATTTAAAAATTGCCAGTCTTTTGGATAGAGTTAGTGATGAGACTAATCCTGTGAAAGAAATTATCTTAGCAACAAATTTAACTGTGGATGGACAAACTACGGCCCATTATATTACAGAGAGAGTAAATGAGCTGCCGGTTGCGGTTTCTCGGTTAGCGCATGGCGTTCCCGTGGGGGGAGAGCTTGATTATTTGGATGATGGAACATTAAGTGCTGCGTTGAAAGCCCGAAATGACTTGAAAAAATCTTAATAATCTTAGGGTATTTAATTGAGTAAGGTAAGTTATGATGAAAAAGCGCGTTTGGTTTATTTCCCAATTTGGTGACCCAGAACATTATGACATGACTGTTTATCAGTCCTGCCCAAAAGGCGATGACGAAATTCATTGGATCAAACTTCAACTAGAAGAATTAGGTGTCTTAGACCAAATTGATTATCAAGGCGTACGTGTAGATCGTGGGGATGATCTTCCAGATATTAATGATGTGGATGCGGCTTTTTTGGGGGGCAGTTACCATTCAGTCCATGATGGTTTTGAATGGCAGTCAAAATTACAAAATTGGCTTGCTGCATATCATAAAGCTAACAAACCGCTATTTGGAATTTGTGGTGGACATCAGCAAATCGCAACATTTTTAGGATCGAACGTTGGTACAATTGAAACAGGTGTCATGGCAGGTAGTTTACCTGTGGATTTAACAGACGCGGGCAAAGAACATTTCTTATATAAAGACATCCCCGACGAAGGATTAAATTTCCATTTCGGAAATTATGAACATGTAGAAACTGCACCCGCAGGGGCAACTGTTCTTGCAACACGCCCTGAAATGCCTGCGATGGCAATTGATTATGGAAATAGCTGGTACTCTGTTCAGTATCACCCAGAGGCAACTCGTGAGATGTTTCATGCAAGTTGGAGTAAATCAGACCCAACAAAGTGCGATAATTACTATGAACTGCCCCATGCACCAAAAATGCTAAAGAACTTTATCGAAAATATTTAATCTTCGTTAGTCTGTTCTAATTTTGGAAGCTCTGCGACGTCGTTAGTACTTTTGATGCTGATTTTCTTTTTGACTTTTAATCCAAGGTCTTTAAGCTTTTCTGCGCGCCCAATAAGATTGCCACTTCCCGTGCTGAGCTTTTTAAACGATTCATCTAAGGCTTTTTGTGATAGGCCAAGTTGTTTGTCGACTTTATTTAATTCGTCGATGAAGCCACTAAACTTATCGTACAAATTTCCGCCTTGGCGGGCGATCTCTTCTGCATTTTCCATTTGTCGTTCTGTGCGCCATAGGTGCTCTATGGTTCGCAACACCATCATGATGGTAGATGGGCTGGCGATACCTATATTATTTTGTAGCGCTTGCTGGGCAAGGTTTGGATCCATCTCTAGTGCAAGCATCAGTGCAGATTCCAACGGTACAAACATAACCACGAAATCGGGGCTATG
>CBFCZA010000002.1:0-34878 GCA_965602285.1 uncultured Curvivirga sp.
AACACAACACATCAATAAAATACAAAATCATCAAAAATACTCTTAAATCACTGAACACCTCCCTAATTACTCGCAATAAATTGGTGATTCATTCAAAGATACTACAATTCACGTCTCACATACTTTCTTTTTGGCCACTACAATTGATAATATTTAACGATTCATTCAAACTTACTTACTATTCATGCAAATCAAAAAGGGATGAAGACAATTGGAAATCAAGAATCAACCCATATTACTTTTTGACCTAGGCAATATCGTAATTGAATTTGTTGGCCTTACTGAAATTCAGAGACTGTATCGCCCTGACTTAACCAAAGATGAAATACACAAGAAATGGATATCTACTAAAGCTATCGTAGAATTTGAAACTGGAAAAATAAACCCCGCCCAATTTGCCCATCAATTTGTAAAGGAGTGGGAACTGGCTATTGCAGAAGATGAATTCCTACATCTGTTCATTCACTGGAGCAAAGAGCCCTTCATAGGAATGCCTGATCTGCTATCGAACCTTGCCGTAAAATATACAACGGCCTGCCTCAGTAATATTAATGAACTACATTGGCATCGTGTTGGGACGGAACAAAAGATGGCACAGCATTTCCACCATCATTACTTATCTTATAAGATAGGCCTCTCCAAACCTGACATCCGTATCTATCAAGAAGTCGTTAAAGATCTTCAAATACCCCCTAGCAAGATCATCTTCTTCGATGACCTAGAGGAAAACGTAATTGGGGCGCGGTCATTAGGCTTCAATGCACATCAAGTTAAAGGTTTTGAGCAGGTACAAGCCAAGTGTATAGAACTTGGGCTTATATAAAGATAAAGGCCCACTGAGTAATCACAGGGGCCTTCACTAGATACTATAGTAATAAAAGAGAAGCTTAAGCCTTAGTAGGCACCTCAGCCTCTGGGAGGTCATGATAGGCCTCCTCATAGTCTACAGCAACACCATAGGCAGGATCTTCGATTACAGAGACCTCTACCATATTACCTGCCTTATTAAGAAGATGGCGACAATCCTCGCTCAAGTGACGTAGATGAAGAGTCTTACCTTCTTGTTGATAACGTTCTGCTAAAGCATCAATAGCTTGTAAGCCGGAATGGTCCAACACACGGGATTCTTTGAAGTCAATAATCACATCATCAGGATCGTTCTTTGGATCAAACAATTCATTGAAGCTTGCAATGGAGCTAAAGAATAGCGGCCCGAACAAATGATAGACCTTTGATCCCGTCTCTGTCATTTCGGTACGGGAACTTGTATGTTTTGCGCTATTCCATGCATACACCAAGGCAGAAACAATTACCCCAACAACAACTGCGACAGCTAAATCTTCCGCTACAGTCACACCTGTTACAAGAATGATAACAAAGGCATCAGATTTTGGAATACGCAATAAGATCTTCAACGAAGACCATGCAAATGTACCAATAACAACCATGAACATCACACCAACGAGAGCCGCTAGTGGGATTTGCTCAATCAAACCAGATGCAAATAGAATGAAGGCAAGTAGGCAAAGAGATGCTGCAATGCCAGCAATCCTAGTTCGTCCACCAGACTTCACATTGATCATAGATTGTCCGATCATAGCGCAACCACCCATACCACCGAAGAAACCTGTCACTAAATTAGAAGCCCCTTGCGCCAAGCATTCCTTGCTTGCTCCGCCTTTGCTTTCAGTCATATCAGCAACTAAGTTTAAGGTCAGTAGGGATTCTATCAAACCAACAGCAGCAAGAATGACCGAATAAGGTAAAATGATCCATAATGTTTCTAAAGTGAATGGAACCATTGGAATATGGAATTCAGGAAGATCACCCGCGATCTGTGCCAAATCACCAACCCGTGGAACCGGGATATCCATAAAGATCACCAGTAATGATACGATCAAGATTGCGGCCAATGGTGCGGGGAAAGATTTCACATATTTTCCTGCTATATATATAATAGCCATTGTTAACCCAACAAGACCTAGCATAAGCATCATTGGCTCTCCAGCCATCCAATCCAACGTACCATCAACAGATTTGGTCTTGAACTGGCTCATCTGTGCCAAGAAAATCACAATAGCCAAGCCATTGACGAAGCCTAACATCACAGGGTGAGGCACCATGCGTATGAACTTGCCAAGTTTAAATATACCAAATGTTATCTGCAAAATACCCATGAGGACAACGGCAGCGAAAAGATATTCCACCCCATGCACAACCACCAAGGAAACCATAACAACCGCAAGGGCACCTGTTGCACCAGAAATCATTCCCGGGCGACCACCAAATACAGCCGTAATCAAACCAACGATGAATGCAGCATAAAGACCCACCAATGGATGAACTTGAGCTACAAAAGCAAAAGCAACTGCCTCTGGTACCAAGGCCAAAGCAACGGTCAAGCCCGCCAATATTTCTGTTTTAATACGATTAGGCAAAGATAACGGATCGTTATCTGGAATGCCGAGAATATTCTCTTTCACGGGTAAATTTCCTATAATTTTGAGGCCGAACAAATAGTTTAAAATGACCCATTACCTAGCTCATCAATAAAATGCTAAGGCTCAATTAAGGTCGCCACTTGCGGCGGGTTATAGAGGAGAGCTCCTCAAAAGGCCAGTAAAAACACTTTTAACGACCAAACCCCCTCCTAAATATGTAATTTTTATAAGCTCATGCTTGGAAATTAAGTTAGAGTCCTATAATAACAGTATATGGTGATATCTTACATAGGTAGAAAAATTAATGGCTGATAGCTCTCATTACGGCAAAGCATATATAAATGGCATGCTAAGACAATTGAATATGATGGGTCTTTTAGACAGCATCATAGATATTGGTGCGGGCGATGGAACATATAGAAAGCTTATGGGAACAGATTTAGGCCATGAATTTAAATGGGTTGCTCTTGAAAAAGAAGATCACAACAATTTAAATGAAATTTACAATGACGTTTACCAAGGAAACATTCGAACCTTTGACTTTTCAACCGCTGGGGATTTTGATTTAGCACTATTTGGTTCTGTTTTTGAAAAAATTTCAAAGGAAGATTCTATTGCTGCGGCAACCCGTTGCCTTGAAAACTGTAAAAGCTACATGGTTTCAGTGCCGATTTCATCTACCGAAACAAAAGCAACTAAAGGTCAATGGTCACATAAAGAAATAATGGATAGCTTCCCTGACATTGTCAGCTACATTCAGCACGGACATATAGGCGTATATTTCGCGACCAACGATGATGAATTACAAACATTTATACCTATTTTACATAAAAAGGTTTATGAGCTTTGCAAACGCAATTTCCCTACGGATCAAATCATCACAGGTTAGCTGGAATTATATTTTATTATGACCCAACCTGAAAATTTAATAAGCCTCTCAAAATTATCTCCTCTGTTACAAGAGGCCCTTTCATATTGGGAAAAGATCAAATTAGATCGAACTATGCCAAAACGAAAAGATATCGACCCTTTAGAAATACCAAAGGTCCTTGAAAAGTTAATGATCATGGAAGTAATTCGTGATGAAATGGGGATTGATTTTAAATATTCCCTAATAGGATCTTTCATAGTGGATATTTCTGGACCACAGCGTAAAAACAAACGCATGAGTGAATTGCCACACCAAAATAAAGAAAGCAGCATATTCAAGACTTGTGAATACTCTGCAAAAAATGCCACCCCTTTTGCTGTACGGACCAGTTACACGGGTGATTCCAGTGGTTTTTCTGGTATAATTTCTTTGTTTTTACCTCTTTCAAATGATGAGGAAAATATTCACGATATTTTAGTGGTTATTGAACCTATAAAAAAATAACTGGTCATAATCTATTTCCTTTGATTTTTAATCCAATACGCGCTACCAAACTTGTCCTATATAAACCTGCGGAGTTAACAGGCTATGAGCACCCCTTCTTTGGATGAGTTGCGAAATAAAATCGATACTATTGATGATGCGATCCATGACCTAATTATGGAACGTGCAACTATTGTTGCCAATGTTGCGGCTGCTAAAGGTATTAAAAACACACAATTGCCTATTCGCCCTGCACGTGAAGCAGATATGCTGCGCCGCCTAAAGAAACGCCATAAAGGAAGTTTCCCTTTCGCATCGTTAGCACGGATGTGGCAAGAAATGATCGCCGCCTTCACACAAATACAAAACTCCTATTCTATTGCAGTCTTTGTTGATGAAAATCATTCTTCCATATGGGATATGGCACGCGATCAATTTGGCGCACAAACGCCATTAACCGCACATGGCAGCATGCGTGATACACTCAACCAAGTGTTTGAAGGGAAATCTGGCGTTGCCGTCCTTCCCAAACCAACAGAAAAAAACCAATATGATTGGTGGACAGGCTTATGCGTACCAAAAGCCCCTAAAATCATTGGCCGCCTTCCTTTTGCAGGAACCGGTTCTATGCGCGGTGAAAAAGAAGACGTATTTGCCATTGCTGATATCCCCCTTGCCCCTACAGGCGAAGATTGCACTTTGTTAGTCGTAGAAACGCAAGTACAGTTAAGCCGAGATGGCTTGCAAAATTATCTTAAAGCAGCAGGCCTACAACCCTATATGGACACGGTTTCTGTTGGTGCTAAGGCTGAAGGGTGGATGCATCTTGTGGAACTTGATGGTTTCATTGATGCGAATGATAGCGCCATTGAGAAGCTTGAGATTCGCGATTCCGTTTCACGCACCCATATCATTGGTTATTATGCGAAAGCAGTCATTTAAACCAAGCGCCCTTACAAATGCATAATTTTAGATCGGGCCTGTTCAACAAGCCCGCTATCTACTATTGTCCAATTCAACCCTTTCATTAAATGGTAAAGAAATAATAAACGGAGTAAGAAAATGTCTTTAGTAGCACGCCCCGGAATCGCAAATGCCCCCCTTTATGTCCCAGGAAGCCATGAAGTCAAAGGCGTAGCAGAGCCGATCGTCCTATCTGCTAATGAAAACCCACTTGGCCCTAGTGACAAAGCGATTGCAGCCTATCAACATGCCTCTAAAAATTTACATCGTTACCCAGAAGGTGGTGCTGTAGATCTTCGTAATGCTATTGGGAAAAGGTTTGGTCTTAACCCAGAACAAATAACATGCGGTAGTGGTTCAGATGAAATTCTAACATTCCTTACTCGTATTTTTGCAGGTCCAGGGGATGAGGTTCTTTATTCACAACATGGGTTTATGATGTATCCCATCAATGCTATCCAAGTAGGTGCGACCCCCATAAAAGCCCCAGAAACCGAACTACGCACGGATGTTGAGGCTGTATTGGATAGCATCACAGATAAAACAAAAATTATCTTTATCGCAAACCCAAATAACCCAACTGGTTCCTATCTTACCAATGATGAAATGAAAACATTGGTTGATGGCGTTCCCGATAATATTTTACTTGTATTAGATTCCGCCTATGCAGAATATGTTGAACGAAATGACTATACAGATGGTTCCGCCTTTGTGGACAGTCATCCAAATGTGGTTATGACGCGCACTTTCTCAAAAATATTTGGGTTGGCTGCTGTTCGTCTTGGATGGTGTTATGCAAGCCCACAGGTCACTGATTTATTAAACCGCCTACGTGGTCCATTTAATACAACTGCCCCGTCACAAATGGCAGGTATTGCCGCGATGGAAGATTTATCCCACACGGATAAATCACGTGACCATAACAATATATGGCTACCAAAATTAACGTCATCATTAAAAGCAATGGGTATCATCGTTCCCCCTTCTGTTTGTAATTTTCTGATGGCTGGTTTTGGAGATGTTGAAACCACACAAGCGGCCTATGATTATATGTTCAAAAACGGTGTCATCACACGGATGATGGGTGGCTATGGATTGCCTGAATATATTCGCATCACCATCGGAACAGAATCAGAGAATAAACATCTTCTTGAAGTGCTTAAAAACTTCAAAGGGTAAAATATGAAAGGGCGAGAAAATGTCATCGCCAATGTTTGAAAGAGTTACTTTTATCGGCCTAGGCCTTATTGGATCTTCCCTTGCACGCGCCATGAAACGAGATGGTATTGCGGGCCATATTGTAGGATCTGCCCGCAAAGAAGAAACTCGAAATAAATCTTTAGAATTAGGTTTCATAGATAGCGCAGAAGCGGATCCAGCCAAAGCAGTTGAAGGATCGGACTTAATTATTTTATGTGCACCTCTTGGGGCCAATGCAAAAATTGCAGAAACGATGGCACCGGGCTTGAAAAAGGGTGCTATTGTTACGGATGTCGGTTCTTCTAAAATGCAAGTCATTGAAGATGTAATGCCACATCTACCTGATGGCGTTCATCTTGTCCCGGGACATCCTATCGCTGGTACAGAAAACTCTGGTCCTGAATCAGGTTTCCCAGAATTGTTTGATGGTAGATATTGCCTACTAACGCCCACAGAAGACACAGATAAAGATGCATTTGATAAAATAGTAGCTCTTTGGAAAAAGGTAGGTGCTATTGTTGATGTGATGAGCCCAACTCATCATGATCGCGTATTGGCAATAACCTCTCATCTTCCCCATTTAATTGCCTATACTATTGTAGGAACAGCGGCAGATTTAGAAGGGCATTTAGACAAAGAAGACGTGGATCTTGACCAAATGATCAGAACAAATGAAGTTGTGAAATTCTCTGGAAGTGGTTTTCGTGACTTCACCCGCATCGCTGGATCTGACCCTGTCATGTGGCGCGACGTATTTCTTTCAAATAAAGATGCTGTTTTGGAGATGTTAGGGCGTTTCACCGAAGATATGGTCGCCCTTCAACGGGCTATTCGTTGGAATGATGGCGACCAACTAGAAGAGTGGTTTTCACGAACGCAGCAAATTCGACGTGATGTTGTGGAGCAACCTGCGAGGTCTCCCTATGTCGACTGGAAAGGAGGCCATCGCGATGGCCTTGGTTCTGAAGACTAAAAATAGATATAGCTAATTAGATAAAAGAGAAGTTAACAGCTTCTCTTTTATCATTTTACAATCGGCCCAATATGCAGCAATTCAATGGGACCTAGCCAAATACTGCCCTTATCAAAATTTACAGGCAGACTGATCGTATCTTTACTTGTCGTTACCCCATTCGCATTTGTTTTAGTTACGGGAAGTGAAAAGAAATTCACCCCTAATGTGGCAATACTCGCTGTTTTTTTACTAATAGTACCCCTTGCTCCTAGCTCTTTTAAAAGCGAAGCAAGGCCAGACGTTTGGGTATTAAGAGTTCCAGCAAGTTGAAACCGATCATCTAGTGAGATTTCACCTGCTCCTAGGAAATTAACATCCCCCCACATCACATCAATGGATTTGAAATCAAAAGCTACATTACCATTATGCCATGTCTGAATATTATTGGATTCAATTATCCCATTTGCAAATAAAGTTACATCAACAGAATCTATCGTATCACTTAAGGAAGAGGCAGAGTTTTTCGGTAGCTTTAAATTCCCTGCAAAAATCTGAATATCCTGAAGGTTTTTTAGATCGAAACCATCTCCGCCTAATTCTTGTTCTAAAAAAGTGATTGGATCCAAAAGCGACGCACTCATTGATACATACTCTGTTTCAATGATTTTTTCCTCTTGTTCATCCATCACGGATGAAACCGAAAGGTCGGTAATTTCAAGGATTAAACTAAAAGGAAAGCCTTCAACACGCAAATCATTGTATCGTGTGAAATATCCTTTTGACTGCCATTGGGAAATCTTCTCCCCAACTGCATTTTCCAAAAGCGAAGCTGACCAATACCAAAAAGCCGTAAAAAAGCCGAAGAAAAAAACACAAAAGAAAGCAAATGTTCTTTGCATCATACCCTCCGACTAAACGTTATTTTGAAAATTGGAAATCACTATATATGCTACGTGGCTGTTTCTAATCAAACAACGCGTCAATATCTGCTTGGGAAATTTGCGCGTCAGGAAGAGCCGGACCATTAAGAAGGTCCCCATCTGGGTGCTCAGACATCTCTGCATCAGGAATCAAATCAGCAAATAGATCTTTGCCGCCCCAAATATCCATCATTCCGTGAATACGCTCATCAATGAAATTCATTGTATTCACCACTTTGGTGATGCGCTGACCTGTGATGTCTTGGAAGTTACATGATTCGAAAATCGCAACGACTTGCTCATTCATCTCATCAAGAATTTCATGATGAGCAGGATCTAGTTCCGCACGCAATACATCCGATAAAGTTTCGACCATCTCTGCTGCAGCAATGATCCCATCTGTAGCCACTTCAGTATCGTTAACAACAGCAGAAAGCTCAATACCAGCTACATGAATTTTATCTTCTGTTGCACTATCTGCACGTAAAGAAGCAATTTCAATTTTCGTTGCATCAATCGCACTGGAGAGTTCTTGGAGGTCATTTTTAAGATTATTAGCTTCAATAACTTGCTGTTTATAATCAGCAATCACTTCAGAGTTAACTTCCTGCTTAACTTCTGTTTCCACCTCATTCCCAGTCGAATCAGGGTTCATACGTGCAATATCAGCCCGCAAGGCCTTAATTTCATTTAGAAGTTCAATATGGCGGGATGGGTCATCTGTGGCCAAACTAACGGCATCAACAGGTTTTGCTACTTTACCCATATTTTGTTCAATTCTAAACAACTTCTTTTGCACCATAATATCCTTTTCTTAACGCACATGCCCCCATAGCCAATATGCAAGCTCTATTATGCCCATTTCTAAGGATAGATAAAATACATTTTTAATTTATTTTACTTTCCAAGCATCATATCCGCACTTTTACGTAATTCATTATAATCAGAGCTATCTTCTCCAACGGCGTTCAAGGCTTGGTCAAAAAGTAAGCTGGCCTTGTCTTTATTCCCAATACTTAATGCTGCCATAGCACTAAACCAAAGGGCATCTGGATTGTTTGGATCCATAGCCAAAACACGTCCCATAGCTTTTAAGACTTCAGGGGTAGGGCGCCCTTTTGAGGCCTCCATTAATGCATCAGCCTTATCCAGTTGCAATGCAACGGTTTCGCCTTCCAAACGAATAATATTATCATAGGCGGATACTATTTGGTCTTCACGACCAAGGACCCCTGCCGCACGGGCAAGTTTTCGCCAGCCCGCGATATCATCGGGCTCACCTTTAAGGCGGGTGGCAAGTTGATCCACCATGCCTGAGATCATGTCAGAACGATCACCTTCAGTCATATTTGCTGCATTGGCCATATCTTCTGTTGTTGGTCCACGATCATTTGAGGCCATGGCAGTTGGTAATTCATCAGAAATATCAATGCCTGCTTCTTTCGCAAGGGCCAGTGTTTCTGAACGTACAGCAGGAACCCATTCCGCGCCCGCAGGAGCCTCACGGATCATAGCGACCAACATAGATAAAGCTTTTCGTGGATCGCCTTTTTGATATTCAAACTGGGAAATATAAAATTTCGGGCGCGGGTCGTCAGGAAACTTCTGACCAGCTTCCAAGAAAATTTCCCTTATTTCCTCACTCACAGTCCCTTGTGACGCAAGAACCATCGCCTCACCATAAGACGCCAATACACCGTAGACATCTCTATCAATACGCATCGCTTCAGCAAAAGAAGTAGATGCCCCTACAAATTTCCCAAGCTGCATTTGAATACCAGCAAGTTCCATCCAAGTATCAAAATGATCAGGTGTTTTTTTGAGTTGGCCGATCAAAGCCTCTTCTACCTTTTCAATTTCAGGCATTTGTCGCGAAGCCATCGCAGCTTCACGTTCTGCTGTGCGTTCTGCAAATGCCATGTTAGGCACGCCTGGACTACCTATTTTCAAATAAATACCAAGGCTTCCTCCTGTAACAACCACAGCAAAAAATATCGTCAAAATGATAGCGTTAACACGGGACATAGATTTATCACGAAGTTTTTCCGCTTTCGCTTGCTTTGCATCCGCAGACAATAACCGACGTGAAATTTCTATACGAACAGCAGCCGCCTCATCTTCATTTAATTCGCCACGGGCTTCATCACGATCCACCTCTTCCAATTGGCTTTTATAAACAAGGGCATCATAATCCGTCACAGTTACATCACTAACGTTTTTAGTCCCACGTAATAACGGGTAAAATGTTATCAGCAACATAACCAAAGTCAGAAGGCCAATGAGAGTCCAGAAAGTTATCATGATAGGTATTAATCCTCATCCTTCGAAGCCGTCTGGCCTAATAGTATTTTCAAACGCTTCTCTTCATCATCACTTAATTTAGAAGCACTACTCTCTGTCTTAACCTTGTTATCTGTCTTAATATTTGCCGTATCTGGTTCACTTTTTCGCCGAAACCAAAAAAATACAGCAATGAAACCAAATAAAAGTATGAAAATTGGGCCTGCCCATAGAACCATAGTTTGGTTATTCACAGGCGGGTTTAGCAATACATAATTTCCATAGCGCACGACAACAAAATCAAGTACTTCATCATTACTGTCACCTGCGCTTAAACGCTCCCTTACAATCACGCGTAAATCTTTTGCCAAATCAGCATCAGAATCATCAATAGATTGGTTTTGACAGACAAGGCAGCGTAAATCTTTCGAGATCACCCTAGCGCGGGCCTCAAGAGCAGGATCGCTCAAAATCTCATCGGGTTGAACAGCATTTGCACTATTGAAGGCCCATAAGCTGAAAAACATGCAAAAGGCTAAACTGATAATTCTCATTTATTTAAACTTTCCACCAAAGGCAAAATATCTTCTTCTATATGACGAACCTGTAATGGGCCTACGTGACGAAACTTAATTATACCTTCTTTATCGATCACGTAGGTTTCAGGAACACCATACACCCCAAGATTAATACCTGCCCGACCCGTTACATCAGCCCCAATACGATCATATGGATCTCCAAGGTCAGAGAGCCATTTCAAGGCGGCCTCAGGCTTATCTTTATAATTCAAACCTACCAGATTCAACCCGTGTTTTTTAGAGAGGCTCGTCACCATTGGATGTTCTGCACGACAAGGAATACACCAAGATGCAAATACATTAATGATCTGGACTTCGCCTTTTAGCTCCGACGTTATCAAACCAGGCTTTCCGACGACCAGTGGGGCCAATGACATTTCAGGGAGTGGCTTATCTATCATCGCCGAAGGAATAAAGTCTCTACTCACCTCGGTTGCTCGCTCTAAACCCAGCAAGAAATAAATCGCTAATCCCATGAATAAAATCAATGGTAAAATGAAAGGTAAGCGTGTCTTCACGATAAGCCTCCGTGGCAAAAGTTATCTATTCTGCCGGAGCAGGAGGTGTGGATGATGCTTCAGAACCGTCTACTTGCTGGCTTCTTTTCGGGGCCCCAACACGTAATCGACGATCACTTAAAGAAAGCGTTCCGCCAACCATAAGAAGAATAGAACCAAGCCATATCCATGGAACCAATGGTTTATGATAGACTCTGGTTATATAAGCACCATTCCCACCATCACCGCCAATGACAACATATAGATCATACCAAAAAGTACTATATATAGCAGCTTCTGTTGTTTCTTGACCATTTGCCACATAGCGGCGTTTCTCTGGTTGAAGAAGTGCTATTTCCTTATCATCTGCAAAGACTGTATATTGCCCTTGAAGCGCAAGATAATTTGGACCGGTAACATCTTTTGTTCCCTCGAAACGAATATCAAACCCAGCAATAGAAACCGTTTCTCCTGCTTTGGTGGAATGAACATCTTCTAAGGTCAACATAGATGCGCCAGTTGCACCAGCAACAATCAAGGCAACAGAGAAATGAGCTACAGTCATTCCCCATGCAGCACGAGGAAGCTTCCATAATCGGCGCCATGTCCCCGCAAATCCTGCCTTCGGCCATCCGGCACGTTTTGCAAGTTCGCTTAGGCTGGATAAGGCTAACCATATGGCTGCAGCTAACCCTATAGTCGCATAAGCATCACGACCCCAAACAGCGATAGCACTTACACAAGTCAAAATAACCGTGGTAATGAATACAAAACGCAGTCTTTGGAAGACGCCCATCAAATCACCACGTTTCCATGAAAGGTAAGGGCCAATGCCCAATGCGATTAACAAAGGTATCATTAAAGGTACAAAAGTTGAGTTAAAATAAGGTGGCCCAACGGACACTTTATCACCACCAGCAACCTCTACAAACAGTGGGTATAACGTGCCTAAGAAAACAGTCGCAGCGGCTGCACTTAACAACAAGTTATTCAGAACCAACGCCCCTTCACGACTGATAGGACGGAACATGCCTCCTCCCTTCAAATCTGGTGCGCGCCATGCGTATAAAGTAAAGCTTCCACCGATAGCAACCACCAATAAACCAAGAATAAAGACACCACGTTCCGGATCATTCGCAAAAGCATGAACAGAATTCAACACACCTGAACGTACGATGAATGTACCGATAAGACTTAAAGAGAATGTGATGATCGCAAGAAGGATCGTCCAGCTTTTCAAAGTATCACGTTTTTCCACAACAATAGCGGAATGCAACAAGGCTGTCGCAGAAAGCCATGGCATGAAGGACGCGTTTTCAACAGGATCCCAATACCAAAAACCACCCCAACCTAATTCATAATAGGCCCACCAACTTCCCAACGCGATACCGCCAGTTAGGAAAATCCACGCCAATAAAGTCCACGGTCGAACCCAACGGGCCCATGCAGCATCAACCTTGCCTTCAATAAGGGCAGCAACAGCAAAACTAAAAGAAATAGAACAGCCCACATATCCTAAATAAAGGAAGGGTGGATGTATGGCGAGACCCGGATCTTGTAGCAACGGGTTAAGATCATTGCCTTCCAAAGGAATGGGAAATAAGCGTGTAAACGGGTTTGATGTTAATAATGTGAACAGCAAGAAACCTATAGAAATCATGGCTTGTACGGACAAGGTACGCGCACGTAGCCCCGGTGGTAAATCGCGACCAAAAATACTAACCAACATGCCAAATAATGCAAGAATGCTTACCCATAAAAGAAGCGAGCCTTCATGATTTCCCCAAACACCAGAGATTTTATAAAGCAATGGTTTTAAACTATGAGAGTTATGCGCCACATTTTGGATCGAAAAGTCACTGATCAAATAGGCATGTGTCAGCGCCCCAAAAGAAATAGCAATACATATGAATTGCGCAATTGACGCAGGGCCAGCCATATCAATAGCCCAACCCACACGGTTATGTGCCCCCCACAAAGGAATCGTCGCCTGTATAACTGCAATGCATAATGCAAGGATCAGGGCGTAATGACCAATTTCAGATATCATTATTCGTTACCTTCTTCAGATTCTTTCCAAGTGCCTGCACGCTTCATTGCTTCTACGGCCTCTGGTGGCATGTAATTTTCGTCATGCTTTGCAAGAACTTCAACAGCAACAAAAGTGCCTGTTGTATTCATCGCACCTTGGGCTACGATTCCTTGTCCTTCGCGGAACAGATCCGGCAAAATACCTCTATAAGAAACTTCTACATCGGACTTTTCGTCGGTTACATGGAAAATAACAGTGACACCGTCTTCTGCTTTCGTAACAGAACCCTCTTTCACTAATCCACCAAGTCGGAACTTTTGCCCTGGCGTGACACCTTGTTCTACTACTTCTGTAGGGCCATAGAAGAATACGATATTATCCTCAAATGCCAATAATGCCAAACCAACCGATACGGCTAACATTGCCAAACCAGCAATGACAACGGTCATTCTCGCCCGTTTACGGGTGCGCGCACGTGACATGCCCATGACTAATCACTTTCCTTCATTGGTGTTTTATTTTTTTGTTCTTGTAGGCTTTTTAACATGTTGTATTCAGCTTCATTTTGCCGCCATCGGGAAACAGATTGAACAAACAGCCCAATCATTAAAACAGCCGCCAAACCATAGACAGGCCATATATAGGGACCATAGCCGCCCATTTCAAAGAAAGAAGATAAATTTTCTGACATTAAATATCTCCCAAAATGCGTAGGCTTCGAATACGCGCAGCAGTAAATTCAGCACGCAGACGGATAACCAGTACCATTAAGTAAAACAAAGTGAAGGCCCCCATCATTAAGAAAAGAGGTGTTAACATATCCCCATCAATAGAAGGACCGCCCATTTTCATAATGCTCGCAGGTTGATGAAGTGTATTCCACCAATCTACGGAAAACTTAATGATTGGGATATTTACAACCCCAACAAGTGCAAGGATAGATGCCGGTTTCATACCACGTTGCGGGTCATCAAAAGCATCTAATAAAACCATATATCCCATATACAAGAAGAATAAAATCAAGACACTGGTCAAGCGTGCATCCCATACCCACCATGCACCCCACATAGGCTTACCCCAAAGGGCGCCGCTAACAAGACAAAGAAAGGTAAAGGCAGCACCAATTGGTGCGCTAGAGCGTCCCACTAAATCCGCAAGCGGATGTTTCCATATCAAACTACTAACCGCACAAGAAGCCATGACACCATAAACCATCACAGCCATGTAAGCCGCAGGTACATGCACATACATAATACGTACAGTATCACCTTGTTGGTAATCTTCTGGTGAATTTAAAAGACTATAATATAGTCCAGCAATAATAAGTCCAAAAAAACCAAGGCAAATGGCTGGGAATAGCGCATTTGCAATTTTCATGAACCTAGTTGGATTTGCGAATCTATGCATGGTTTTTTATACCTAATCCTGTAAATTTAACAATTCTTATGTTTTGAATAATCATAGTTTTGATCTTTATCATAAATTAATTTTAACCATTCGACACTGCCTGCTTCACAGCGGCAGAAGCCGCCCACGGTGCTAATGGAATTGCCGCTGCAAGCATCGCTGCTAACAACAACAAATAAGGTCTAACGGGAAAACTATTCGTCGCAGCATCAATCACACCGACGCCAAAAATTAGGACCGGAATAAACAAAGGCAACACCAACAAAGCCATCAAGAGCCCAGCACGTCGCGCGCCGAGGGACAAGCCAGCCCCCACACTTCCAATCAAACTTAAGGTAGGTGTTCCAAGTAACAAACCATACACCAAAACAGAAATTGCATTTTCATCCATATTCAACATCACCGCAATGATGGGGGCTAGGATAATAAGAGGTAGGGTCGCACTTAACCAATGAGCCGTGGTTTTAGCCAATGCCAACACAAAGAACGGCTGCTGGCTTAACAACATGACTTCTAAGGATCCGTCTTCATAATCATTGGTAAAAATGCGATCCAACGACAATAAAATAGAAAGCAAAGCCAAAACCCAAATCACACCTGATGATATTCGCCCTAAAACTACAGGATCCGGACCAACACCAAGTGGAAATAAAGCAGCAGCAATCATAAAGAACACAAGAATCATATAAAGGTCAGAACTTTGTCGAAACCCCATAACCATATCGCGTTTGAGCAAGGACCAAAATGCTTTAAACATGATCCACCTCACTTTGTGCGTCCGGCTTCCCTTGATCACGCTTTGCGATCATCGCCAATGTTTCTGAGTAACCTGCCATATCCAAAACCTTCACCTCAGGGACATCTATGCCAACATGAGTGGATAATATGACTGATCCACCAGCCGCACGATGGGCAGCAATATGGGCCTCTAACAACCGGCAGCTATCACTATCTAAGCCAACAGTAGGCTCATCTAATAACCATACGGGCTTTTGCTCCAAGAACAAACGCGAAAGAGTAAGGCGTCTGCGTTGCCCGCTGGATAATACACGCCCAGCCAATGTAGAAATATTTTGTAAATCCATGGCTTCTAAAGCAATAGGAACACGGAATTCTGCATCATAATAGCCAGCCCAACTGGATAGGTTCTCTTCGACGGTCAAGGGTGACTTGATAGGATTTGAATGACCAATATATGTTATTGTTTCTTCGATAGTAGCGTCATCTCCAAGGAAAACAGAACCATTAAAAATCGGAATTAATCCGGCCAACACACGCAATAAGCTAGACTTTCCACTTCCATTTGGGCCGTGCAAGACTATAGCCTCTCCCTCTTTCAAATCAAAAGAAAGGCCTGTAAAAATTAACGAGCTGCCGCGTAGACAAGCTAAATCTTTAACAATCACATCATTCATCCCTCTTGATTATACCAGCAGCGGCGCTTCGCCAAGCCGTAAAAGAGTTGAATCACCATTAAACATTGTAAAAACAGAATGTGACATAGCATCTCTTTTCAAAAACAAATAAAGTGGCCGCCAGCAGGGGAACTAGCGGCCACCTATTTACGACCTGAAAGATCGGTGAGGCCCGATTGAGGGATAGGGGCCTCATGAGAGGGGAGTCTCAATACAACTAATATGGGGATGAAGAACGTCATTCCAAGGGCTAAAATGTGGCAAGTTTAAGGCATTTTCCTAAATTTTAATATTATATATATTACACATAGTTTATATTTATTATTTTGAAATGATCTGATAGATTAATTATCTAATAGTAACAATATGATATCAATCCAGAGCAGGGTAATTTATGCAGCTAGATGAAATAAATGAGAGACTTTCCAAACTTGAAGCTTCATTACCCGGAATTCAAAATATTTTATTCCATCTAGCCAATGAATTAGACGGCTTAAAATGCCATATTATTATGGATGGAAAAGATAGCATCATCATCGGGAATAACGTTGAAATATGTATCCCAAATCAACTAAGTGACCTTATCCAACGTGAAATTGCACGCACCAATAATTTTTATGCCGCACCCACGCTTAATTTCTTGAAAAGCCAACTTCCCCAAGATGCTGCCATCCTTGATATTGGGGCAAATATTGGAAATCACTCTTTGTTTTTCCTTTCAGAATTAACAAAAAGCTTTGTTTACGCATTCGAGCCACTTTCACAAAACTTTCAAATTCTACAAGAAAACATTTCGCGTAATGGGTTTAACGACAGAGTTCAAATTCATAATATTGGACTTTCAGATGAAAACACTAATGGTTCCATCGAAAGTTTTACACCTTCAAATACAGGCGCAACAAAATTACGAAAAGATGAGAATGGTAATTATAGCTTAGCTAAATTAGATTCTATTTCTATAGATAAGAAAATAGATCTTATAAAAATTGATGTTGAAGGGTTTGAAGCATTTGTTCTACGTGGTGCTAAAGAATTAATAGCAAGAGATCACCCCCTCATCTTCGTAGAGATTTTCCAAGAACAATTCCAAGAAGTTTCCGGTATTTTATCTGATTACGGCTATTCATTACATGAAAAATTCGATACTCAAGATCATTTTTGGGTCTGGACCGGTAAATAAACACAGGCCAAACCCAAATATTTAAACCTTTTGCTTTATGAGTTTTTCACGAAACAATGTTTGTTGTTTTTAATCATAACTACGTTGATCATCAATGACCTTACCATCATTTGGCAAGCTTCCATTTGCAACAAATTCAACAGAACCACGTAGTTTAATTTCAGTGCGAATTGTAGCTTCGATGTCTGTTGCTAGTGCTTGCTCTTCTGAAGATGACTCCACTTTTAAAATCATAACATCAGAATTATCGACCAATGATATTTCTAGGCGAGCTTTCGCAATTTCATCATGGGTCTTTACAACACGGTTCACTTGGACAGGATCAACAAACATGCCCTTCACTTTGGCACGTTGGTCTGCACGACCCATCCAGCCTTTAATGCGCTTATTGGTACGTCCACAAGGGCTCCCCCCCTCCATGATCGCGGTCATATCACCTGTCGCAAACCTGATTAATGGGTAATCAGTGTTAGTTAGCAATGTGACAACGATTTCCCCAACGTCACCATCTTTAACGGGATCACTGGTACCGGGTATAACAACCTCTAAAATGACATTTTCATCAATGATCATGCCATCCTTTGCAGGTGATTCATATGAAACAAGACCTAGATCAGCCGTACCGAGGCACTGAACAACGTCGATTCCGCGATTTTTATATTCTTCACGAAGGGATGGGAACAAAGCCCCACCAGAAACCAAGGCTTTAGTAATAGAAGAAATATCTTCACCTAAAGCCTCAGCCTTATCTAAAATAACTTTAAGGAAATCAGGTGTTCCAACATAACAATTAATACCAAAATGCTTAATTGCCGCGATTTGAGCCTCAGTTTGACCTACGCCACCTGGATATACAGCAGCCCCCACCGCCCTTGCCGCAGTTTCCATCATTTGGCCTGCTGGTGTGTGATGGTATGAGAAACAGTTTAGAACAATATCACCCTTACGAATACCTGCAGCAAAGGCTGCACGGCCCATACGCCACCAATTCTCCCCATGACCTTCAGGATCTGCAATCGGTCCCGGAGACATGAATAAGCGCAACAATTCGCTAGAAGGCTTCGTAGTTAATCCCCCGAATGGAGGGTTTTTTTTCTGACCCTCTATCAAATCTGATTTTCTAGTTAAAGGTAGTTTTGCTAAATCTGACAGATTTTCTATTGATGAAAGATCAATATCGGCTAATGCCTTCCCATAATGTGAGCTATTTTCTTTAGCATGTGCCAATTGAACTTTTAAAGCTTCTAATTGTTGTGCTTCACGGGTTGCTGCATCACGAGTTTCTAATGCGTCAAAAAATTCAGACATGGGCTTATTCCTAAAACTTCACATAATTTAGATAAATTAGTCTTAAACATACAGAAGGCCGCCCCAATAGGAACGGCCACCCATAAAAATTACAATATCAATTACAACCAACGCTTACGGCGTTTGTAATGCTTTCCTTCACGGAAATTCTTGCGGCCTTCTTTAGCCATTCCAAGATAGAATTCTTTTACATCTTCATTGTTGCGTAAGTCTTCAGCAGCACCATCCATCACCACACGTCCGCCTTCAAGGATATATCCATAATCCGCATAGCGTAAGGCAACGTTCGTATTTTGCTCTGCCAATAAGAAAGTCACGCCTTCTTCTTGGTTTAACTTTTTAACAATTTCAAAAATTTGTTCTACCAACTGTGGCGCTAGGCCCATAGAAGGTTCATCTAATAAAATCAATTCTGGTTTTGCCATCATCGCACGGCCAATCGCAACCATTTGTTGTTCCCCACCAGAGGTATAACCAGCTAAAGATTTACGACGTTCGTATAAACGTGGGAAATATTCATAGATCATTTCCAAATCTTTTTTAATTTCTGGGCTACTGCCACGAGTATAAGCGCCAGTCATCAAATTTTCTTCTACTGTCAAATGTTCAAAACAATGACGACCTTCCATAACTTGAACGACGCCTGACTTAACTAATTCATTTGCTGTCTTATCATGAACGACCTTACCTTTGAATTCGATACTTCCTTTTGTCACATCCCCACGTTCTGCACGCAGTAAGTTGGAAATAGATTTCAAAGTTGTTGATTTACCAGCACCATTGGCACCAAGTAACGCAACGATTTTACCTTTAGGGACTTCAAGAGAGACCCCCTTCAACACTAAAATCACATGATCATAAATGACTTCGATATTATTCACCTGTAAAAGTGGTGTTGTCATCGGGCCTCTCCTTTAGTCTTATTCAATGTGGCTGACCTTTATTTAATCAATTAAAGGCCAGCCGTTTTTTAGTTCAATTAACGTCTTAGATCTTATTTGCAATCACGTGGTGTGATGCCTTGTTCTTTAGCATAAGCCAAAGCGTCTTGTTCGATCAATGGACGTGTCATCGCTGTATCAGCAGGAATCCAATCAGAAACGATTTTGTATTTAGTACCGTCCCATTCTTGGATAAGAACAGCTGGATTCAAACCTTCGTGGTTTTCACAAGTAACTTTTACAGGTGGTAAAAGACCAGACATACCTAGTTTTTCAACATCAGCAGCATCAAGATCAAGTTGCTCCATCGCCCACTGCATTTGCTCTCCAGTGATGTTTTTCTCACCGAAATGAGCTTGTGCATCACGGATTGTTTCTGCGATATAAGCCGCGTTTACAATAGCGCGGTTATAAAGAACAGTACCCGCTTTAGAACCATCGCCAGAAGCTTTACCAGCGTCATATACATATTTTTTCAAATCTGCATATACAGGGTAATCAGATCCAACACCGTTGAATGTAGATGCACGATAGCCTTTAGCTTTCATACCAGTTGGTGCAGCAACTTCTTCACCAGCAGACCACCAGTTACCGATAAATTTAGACATATCGAAACGAATGTTTGAAGCTTCTTTAACCGCTGTTTCACGCATCGCGCCCCAACCCCACATTACAACATAATCTGGTTTAGTTTTACGAATTTGTAACCAAATAGACTTTTGCTCTGTCATAGATGCAGGCGCAACTGGATATTTGTCATATGTGAAACCGTGTTTCTCTACCAAAAGGTCCAATGTTGGAATTGGCTCTTTACCATATGGATGATCAAGATAAATGTAAGCAACACGTTTGCCTTTTAACTTTTCCATGCCACCTAATTCTTGGCCAATGAAGTTAAAGATAGCAGTCGCTTGGTTCCAATATGTGCTTGGGAAGTTAAATACATATGGGAATACTGTACCGTCAGCAGCTGTTGTACGGCCATAACCCATTGTCAACAATGGAATTTTGTCATGAGTTACTTTTTCGATCAAAGCGTAAGTAATACCAGTTGAGAATGGTCCATAAACCAATGCACCTTCTTTGGTACGGTCATAACATTCAACACCACGGTCAGTTTTATAACCTGTTTCACATTCAGGGTTTACAACTTTAACACCACCAATACCGCCATCACGCTCATTCAACATAGTGAAGTAATCAGCGAAACCATCAGCAAGTGGAATACCACCACTAGCATATGGGCCCGTACGGTAAACGAGAGAAGGAACATTCAAGTCCGCGTTTGCAGCATAGGATACAAGACCCATCGCCGCACTTGCTGCTAACATTCCAAGAGCTTTTAATTTCATTTTATAGCCTCCAAGTTAATATACTTATTTGTTCAAGTTTTTATTATTCTGTCTGAGGTTACCTCACTTTGGAATTATTTACCTAAGTGAAGGTCCCCAGATCAATTCGGTCGAACCGACTTGTTGCAGTAACCTTCCCCTAGTAAGGGAAAGGCCATCTACGTAATTTTTCCTTCGCGATTTGCCACAATCGCGCTAGGCCATGTGGCTCCACAATCAGGAAGAATACAATCAACGCTCCAAAGATCATAAGCTCTAGATGCGAAATCATTTCATTTTCAATTCGCAAGTTGAAAATATCTAAAAGACCAATAAACCAATCCCAGCCCGCTAAGTTATTCAAGAAAATTGGTAAGAGCACAATGAATGCTGCACCAAGGAAAGATCCAACGATACTACCTAAACCACCAATAATGATCATGAATAAAATTTGGAATGAACGGTTAATGTCATAAGCACCCGGCTCTACCGAGTTAATATAACAAAAGGCCCAAAGCGCACCAGCGACACCGCAATAGAAACTACTGATCGCAAAAGCACTTAATTTAGCTTTTAATGGGTCGATGCCGATGATTTCAGCAGCAATATCCATATCGCGAATAGCCATCCAACCACGGCCCATTTTACTACGTGCCAAGTTTCGTGCAACCAATGCCATAACAATGGCGAAGGCTAATACGAACAAGTAACGTGCTTCTGGGGTTGCACTTGCACCAGAAATCAAGACACCAAATAATTCCATTGGCGGAATAGAAGGTACACCTGAGATCGAATAGTTCACAAACCAATCTACATGGGTGAATAACCATAGTAGGAAGAATTGGGCAGCCAATGTTGTAACGGCAAGATAGAAACCTTTAATCCGTAAACTTGGGATACCAAAAATAACCCCTGCGAATGCCGCAGCCATACCACCGATAAGTATTGCAAACGGTGCTGGGACCCAAGGTAAATTTGTCGCAACCTTATAGGCAAGATAAGCCCCTGTTGCCATAAATGCACCGGTACCCAAAGATAACTGACCAGCATAACCGGTAAGAATATTCAAACCAATTGCTGCGATAGATAGAATTACCACAGGAATAAGGAGTGAGCCTAACCAGTAGCTGCTTCCCACTGAAGGAACGATGAAGATTGCGATGAATGCAATCGAAAATACAAAGTAACGATCCAATTTAATGGAAAGGATGCTCTGATCTTTACTATAGCTGGTCTTAAAATCACCTGCTTCACGATAAAACATGATTCATTAAACCCTTTCGATAATTTTGTCGCCAAATAGGCCTTGTGGGCGGAAGAAGAGGAAGATCAAGGCAAGCACATAGGCAAACCATTCTTCCATAGCGCCACCATATGCAGCACCCCAGAATACTTCTGCGACTTTCTCTCCAACACCAATAATCAATCCACCTAAAATAGCACCTGGAATAGAGGTAAACCCACCCAAGATAAGAACTGGAAGCGCTTTCAATGCAATTGTTGATAGGGCGAATTGAACGCCTAGTTTAGAGCCCCACATGATACCAGCAACCAAGGCAACGATACCAGCAACTGACCATACAACGATCCAAATATGGTTCAATGGAATACCAACAGATAATGCAGCTTGATGATCATCCGCCACCGCACGAAGCGCACGGCCCGTACGTGTATATTGGAAGAATAAGCTAAGCGCTAGAACCAGACTAGCAGCAACAGCAGCAGCAAATACATCCGCTTGTTGGATCATAATATCCGGTGCAAAGGAAATACCAAGATCACCAGTAAACCAGATATCATCAGGCAAACCGATATTCAAAGGACGTACATCCCCGCCCCAAATCATTTCCCCGAAACCTTCCAGGAAATAAGCGATACCAATGGTCGCCATGAAAAGAATGATTGGCTCTTGGTTTACCAATTTACGCAAGACTACTCGCTCAATCGCAAACGCCAACGCAATCATAATAACAACAGTGATAGCAAGTGCCACAACGATCGGCAAACCGGCATCAATTAGCCCTGCAAAGTTAAGCGCTGCAAACAGCACCATAACACCTTGGGCAAAGTTAAATACACCAGACGCCTTAAAAATAAGAACGAAGCCAAGTGCCACCAGTGAATACATCACACCTGACATCAAGCCGCCTAAAACAACCTCCGCTAAGAATTGTGGCGCTGCCCACATTTCTAGCCAAGGAGAGACAAAAATTGAATATAAAAACTCCATAATACCCCTCCTTAGTGGGCCACGCCGAGATAAGCGTCGATAACGTCTTGATTCTGACTAACTTCGTCGGGGCTACCATCGGCAAGTTTTTTACCGTAATCCAATACAACAACGCGATCTGAAAGATCCATTACAACACCCATGTCATGTTCAATCAGGGCAATTGTTGTCCCAAACTGTTCATTCACATCAATGATGTAGCGTGACATATCTTCTTTTTCTTCTAGGTTCATTCCCGCCATTGGTTCATCAAGAAGCAATAATTCAGGTTCCATCGCCAAGGCGCGTGCTAATTCAACACGTTTTTGCAAACCATAAGGTAAACGACCTACAGGGGTTTTACGAATATGTTCGATTTCAAGGAACTCGATCACACCCTCTACAAATTCACGATGCTCAATTTCTTCTTTTTGCGCAGCACCTAGATAGATTGCTTGCTGAATGAAATTACACTTCATCTTCAAATAACGACCCGTAATGATATTATCCAAAGTGGACATACCTTTGAAAAGTGCGATATTTTGAAATGTTCGTGCGATACCATTTTTTGCCGCAATAGAAGGATGCATCGGGCTATATTTAACACCCTTAAATTCTACATGCCCAACTTGTGGCTGATAAAAACCATTGATCACATTTAACATAGAGGACTTTCCAGCACCGTTTGGTCCGATGATGGAACGAATTTCCCCTTTTTTAACATTGAAACTAATATCCGTTAATGCCTTCACACCACCAAAACTAAGGGTGATATCGTTAACGGATAACAGTTCATCGCCAATGCGGCTATTTTCTTTTGTTTCTGTCATCTTATTTTCTTTCATCCCCCATCCGTTACTCAGCTGCCGCAGCAGTTTGTGTATAAGGATATGTTTCTGCAGTCATAATCTGAACATCAGCAGCAAGCGTCCCTTTACGGCCATCTTCATATGTTACTTCAGTTTCAATATGACAGCTGTCTTTATCAGAATATAAAGCTTCAATAAGTGGTGCAAAGCGGTCTGCTACAAATTTACGACGAACTTTAGAAGTACGTGTCAACTCACCATCATCCGCATCTAATGCCTTATGTAGCACTAAGAAACGCTTAATTTGTGAACCAGCAACACGTTCTTCACCCGCCAATGTTTTATTCACAGCTTCCACATGCTCTTTAATAACTTTATAGACTTCCGGATGGGCTGCTAATTCTTGATAAGATGCATAGGCAATATTATTGCGTTCTGCCCAGTTACCAACAGCTTCCAAGTCAAAGTTAATAAAGACAGAGCAATAATCACGGTCATGACCATATGCTACAGCTTCTTTAATATGAGGGAAAATCTTGAGTTTATTCTCAATATATTTTGGCGCCATCATAGTGCCGTTATTGAGTTTCCCAACATCCTTAGCACGGTCAATAATCTTAATATGACCTGATTCATCAAAGAAACCAGCATCCCCTGTATGGGTCCAGCCGTCAGGATATGTTGTTTCCGCAGTCGCCTCTGGGTTTTTGAAATACTTCATAAATGTACCCGGACCACGGAACATGATCTCGCCATTATCAGCAACCTTAACTTCAACACCAGGCGCTGGTACACCAACAGTATCCGCTTTAATCTCACCATTAGGTTGGATCGCAACGAAAACCGATGCTTCTGTCATACCGTATAGCTGCTTCAAGTTAATACCCAAAGAGCGATAGAACTCAAAAATCTCAGGACCAATTGCTTCACCAGCAGTATAACCCAAACGCACACGGCTTAAACCTAATGCATTTTTTAGAGGGCTATAAATCAATACATCACCAACGGCATAGATAAGACGGTCCAACAAACCAACTGGTTTTTTGTCCAAAATATCAACGCCGGTTTTACGTGCGTGATTCATGAAGTATTTAAACATTTTTTGTTTAAACTTACTGGCATCTTCCATGCGGATCATAACAGTGGTTAGCGTGCTCTCGAAAATACGTGGTGGTGCGAAATAATATGTAGGCCCCAATTCCCAAAGATCATTCAATACTGTTTCTGTACTTTCCGGACAAGAAACGCAGAAACCAGCAACCATTGATTGGCCATAAGAGAAGATGTGATCTCCCACCCATGCCATAGGAAGATATGCCAAGATTTCATCGTTTTCGTTCAAACCTTCAAGCTCAACAGCATTTTTAGATGAAATAAGAATATTGTTGTGACTTAGGACAACACCTTTAGGCTTACCTGTAGTACCAGATGTATATAACATAATGGAAGCAGCTTCAGGATCCGTTGCTTCAATCAAACGATCAGCCATAGCTGAATCAGAAGCCAAGACAGCCTTACCCGCCTTAATAACATCTTCATAATCATCTAGATTTGGCTCGTCATAATCACGCAAGCCACGAGGCTCATCATAGACTATACGGCGCAACGAGGGAATTTTGTCTTGAACAGAGAGGATCTTGTCTGTTTGCTCTTGATCTTCAGTGATCACGAAGCTTACTTCGGCATTATCCAAAATATACTGTAATTCTTCCGCAACCGCATCCGCATAAACAGGAACAGGGATCGCACCTAAGAACTGGGCAGCAGCCATTGTCCAATAAAGACGCGGACGGTTAGATCCAACAATACCAATATGTTCACCAGACTTAAGACCAAGTTTATCTAGGCCAGCAGCATAAGCCTTGACCTCTTCATAAACTTCGGACCATGTCCAGCTTTGCCAAATACCCAGTGCTTTTTCGCGCATAGCCGGGCGATTTGCACGAACTTGTGCATTGTGCCGCAGCAACTTGGGGAATGTGTCGAGCTTACTCATCTCAGTCATACCTCTCCGCATACCTCTCTGTTAAATAAATTTCTTTGTGAATTTGCTTGGAAGTCAAAATCAAGAGATATTAAATTAATGTACGAAAATAGTATGCGCATTTTTCTAGACATAGAAAAGCCCAAAAGCATCACATGTTTTTTATTTTTTTCTATAGTTTCGTGCCTCTTGTGGAGGCGCCCCATTAAACTAAGCATTTATCTCTTTCATAACCTCCTTTAAAACTGCCTATAATTAAAGACAATACCTAAAGAAGAAAATCCCACTTCCCGTGTGAACCAAACTTATTTTTGATCGTTCGGTAATATTTATTAAACGAATGCTTCCCATTTACCCCAGTAGAACCAAGGAAAATTTTCTATAAATTGAGTTTTTTATTGCTTTCTTACTCAATTCACACCATACGCTTGCGTACGGTAATAACTTGTGCACAATAGGGATGTCAATACGCAACCGTATGGAAAATGAATGTGACTGATAATAGTATAAAGAAAACAGCACCTAAAAAAGTAACTTCGAAAAAGGCAGCGAAGAAAATTTCAACCTCCAAGAAAACGCCAAAACTTGGGCGTCATGAATGGATTGAAGCTGCTTTTAGAACGCTTACAGAAAGCGGCGTCACCTCTATTCATGTTGAAACTTTGGCCAAAAGATTAGGGGTTACTAAAGGAAGTTTTTATTGGCACTTTAAAGATCGCACCGAATTACTAGAAGCCGTCCTTGAAAAATGGAAAGAACAGTTTGTAATAGCTAAGGTTGAAACCATGGGCGGCGGCCCTGATGATAGGTTGCTGAACCTTTTAAATGTGGTCCCACGCCAAAAGGGAACATACCAACATGGCGGATCTATGGAACTTGCAATGCGGTCTTGGGCACGCACAGATTCACAAGCTATGAAAGCGGTAGAATCAGTAGATAAAACCCGCGTTGATTTCGTTTCTAGTCTATATAAAACCCGTGGTCATGAAGGCAATGAATTAGAAGCCCGCGCCTTCTTAACCTATGCCTATATCATGTGTCAGGGCATTTTCAGCTTTGATAAACAAGATAATATTTTGGAGCGCATCCATGATGACATTTTATCGATCCTCATGCAGCCACCCTTAAATAAAGACAACGACAAACAAGAATAGAATAATCCTATGACGATCAAAATCACTGATGAAACAGTTTCTTTAGAAAATGATTTAGACATTGCCGTTCGTTGGTATCAACCCGAAAATTGGAAAGATACTGATTGTAAGGCCGATATCATACTACTTCACGAGGCATTAGGATGTATCGGCATGTGGAAAAAATTCCCCGACCTTCTTGCAGAACATTCTGGACGACGGGTTATGGTTTATGACCGCGAAGGCTATGGCAATTCTTCCGCGCTTCGTAAAAAAAGACAACCAGACTATCTCCATAATTATGCGCAAATTGAATTACCGGCCTTACTAGAAGCCTGTGACATTCAAAACCCTATTCTTTTTGGGCATTCCGATGGAGGAAGTGTCGCTTTATTATATGCTGCAAAATTCAAAGCCGAGGCCATTATAACTGAAGCAGGTCATGTTTTTGTGGATGACGTTACAGATGCAGGCATTATTGAAGCTGTCGGTGTATGGAACAGCACAAACCTTGAAGAAAAACTTTCCCGATATCATGGCGATAAAACGAAAGATGTTTTCAGCAATTGGGCGGATGTTTGGTTATCCCCTCCCTTCAAAAGGTGGAATATAGAAGAAGACATTAAAACCATTACCTGCCCCACTTTAATATTACAGGGTGCAGAAGATGAATATGGTACAGTCGAACAAGTTGAATCTATATTAGGGCGCGTTTCCGGACCAGCCAAAGCCACGATCATTCCTGACTGCAAACATATCCCCCACCTGCAATCCCAAGAAGAAGTTCTTAAGTTAACGTTGAAATTCATCAATGAACATTGTACCTAGAACACATTAAGCCACAAAAAAACGCCGCAAATAACTGCGACGTTTTTTTGTTAGTTTTTTGTTCTCTTAAATACTTGCGCTAATCAATCTAAATCCATTCAGTACATCGCCAGCAAAATATTTCCCTTTATTGGTTGGCTTAGTTGCCTCCAAAATTGTTGAGTTATATTTATTGCTCGCCATTTCTGACCTCAAGGCTCCCAGATAATCATTATGAGTTTCCTCATCATCTGCTAAAGCCTCACGAATCGCGGCAATCCGGCTCAATCCATAAGCAGGGCGATCCTTCACTTCTTGAAGGTCCCATTTGGCATAACCGGATTGATCCCGATATTTCTTCATGGACGTGATAGATTTATTAACTAGCCCTTGTTCAAAATCGTCTAATTCACTTAATTTATGCAACCTTTCCTTTCTAACTTTTGCATCAGCGCGTTGTTTCGCAAAGCGATCAATACGATCTTGCTTTTTCTTTGCTATGACCGCTTCTTTTGCCGCTTTTTCACGCGCCTCCCGCCCCGCTTCCCATTTTTTCCTTTCATACTCTTTCTTTCTATACTTCTCCTCTTGAGAACCACCAAAGGTTGGCTCTTTCGCCGCCTGCAGCCTATCATATCTAGCTTCAGGGCCATTGCCCATAATGCGCATAGTTCTACCGCCCCCAGCAGCACCTAAATCATTGTTCATCTCATTACCTTCAACCGCAGGCACATGATCATTATCTACCATCATTTACTCCTTTCATATTAACATCAAAAGCAGAACACTACACAAACAAATATAAAAATCAAGGAATATTTACTTTTTGTTCTATTTAGGATGTTCTTCTTGCAGAAAACGGCAGAAATCCCTATATCGACAGTAGAAATAAAACGATTTCATTCAGCAGAAAGATCTCTGGATGGAGCGTGACCCAAAATTTGCATTATGGTGCATGAAGAATACCAAAGAGGATAGATATGACAGAAACGACTAAAAATGGTGCAGCACAAGGCGAAACCATGCGATTTGAAGCAGAGGTTGGCCGCTTATTAGATATCGTCGCCAACGCCCTTTATAGCGAGCGTGAAATTTTCTTACGGGAATTAATTTCAAATGCGGCGGATGCTTGTGACCGTTTACGTTATGACGCCTTGTCAGATGACAAGCTTTTAGAAGGCAATAGTGATTTTAATCTTCAACTTACTTTCAATACAGAAGAAAAAACACTAACCTTAACCGATACTGGTTCCGGCATGAGCCGTGATGAACTTATCGGAAATCTTGGTACAATCGCCCGTTCTGGTACTTCCAAATTCATGGACAAACTTAGTGGTGATGCAAAGAAAGATACCAACCTTATCGGTCAATTTGGTGTTGGCTTCTATTCCGCCTATATGGTTTCCAAGTGGGTGAAGGTAGAAAGTCGTCGTGCTGGTGAAAAGCAAGGTCATGTTTGGGAAAGTGACGGCAAAGGTGAATTTACTATTGCTGAAATGGATCGCCCTCAACGCGGTACCAGCATTACTATGTATCTAAAAGATGATGCACTTGAATTCCTAGAAGAAGCCCGCATCAAGCATATTGTTTCTACCTATTCTAATCATATTCCATTCCCTATCATGCTTGAAACAGTGAAGCCTGTCGGGGAAGGCGATGATGCAAAAGACGAAATCAGCAACGATCAAATCAATGATGGCTCTGCAATCTGGACAAAAAGCAAGTCAGATGTAACCGAAGAACAGCAAAAAGAATTCTATCATCACGTAGCCCATGCCTATGATGATCCTTGGGCAACATTGCATTTCAAAGCCGAAGGCATGATTGAATATTCCGGCATGATTTTCATTCCGACCCAACGCCCTTTCGATTTGTTCAACCCTGAACGTATGTCAAAATTGAAGCTTTATGTGAAGCGTGTATTTATCACGGAAGAATGTGATGAACTTCTGCCTAAACATTTACGTTTCTTACGTGGTGTTATTGATAGCGAAGATTTGCCGCTTAATATTTCTCGTGAAATGCTGCAGAATAATCCGATCCTTTCTAAAATCCGCGCCGGTATCACAAAACGTGTTCATAGTGAATTAGTGAAACGCGCAGAAAACGATCCAGAATCCTATAATGAATTCTGGGATAACTTTGGTATGGTTCTGAAAGAAGGCCTCTATGAAGTGGTCAATGATCGTGACCAACTTTTGAAACTTGCACGTTTTCATTCAACAGAAAGCAACGAGCTGGTTTCATTGGCTGATTATATCGCCCGCATGAAAGAAGGTCAGGAAACAATCTTCTATATTTCAGGCGAAGATAAATCTGCCCTTGAAAAAAGCCCGCAACTTGAAGGTTTCAAAGCCAAAGGCGTTGAAGTTCTTTATATGACTGACCCAGTAGATGAATTCTGGTTACCAAGTGTTGGTGCCTTTGAAGAAAAAGAATTCAAATCTGTCACCCGTGGCGGTGCTGACCTTTCTGACATCAAAGCATCACCAGAAGCAGAAGAAAAAGCAAAGGAAGACAAATCCGAAGCTGCAGATGATGATACAATGACCGCCTTCATTACAGCTGTTAAAGAAAGCCTTGGCGCAGCAGTAGCAGACGTAAAATCAACCGACCGCCTCACAAGTAGTGCGGTATGTTTAGTTGCCGATGAAAATGGCATGGATATCAATCTAGAACGCATGCTGAAACAACATAAACAATTGGAACAAGCTAGCCCGCGTGTGATGGAAGTCAACCCAACGCATAGCCTTATTAAATCCATGGCAGAAGCTGTTAAGTCAGGTTCTGATATCGGCGATGCTGCTTTATTACTTTTGGATCAAGCACGCATCTTGGAAGGTGAAACGCTTCCAGATCCAACTGGCTTTGCCTTACGAATGAGTAGTTTTATGGAGAAAGGCTTAACAAGCTAAACCATCCATATCGTAGATAAGATGAAAGGCGGGGCAAATTGTCCCGCCTTTTTTATGAGTAATACATCTAAAAAATTGAAAAAGAAATTATTCTAATATATAATTCATTATCCTACCCATAAGAGTGGAAATAATGACGAATTATAAAATCGCAATAGCCGACAAAAACCCTTTGATTTTAGCAGGCCTAGAAAGCCTCCTTACCGAAGATGAGAAACTCACCTTAATCGGCACAGCAAAAACAGGACCTGATTTTATTTCCTTAGCAAAGTCCAATCATTTCGATGTAGGGATCACCGGCTGGGAAATGCCCGGTATGGATGGACGGAAAATCCTCGAAGAAATTAATTTATTAGAAACACCACCAAAAATCATCATCTATACAGGCGTACCAAACCCGCGTGTCATTCGTGAAGCCATGCTGCATGGTGCAGCCGGTTTCTGTTCAAAAGACAGCAGTAATGAACAATTACGAACCACAGTAACCTCTGTCCTAGCTGGACAAATGGTGTTCCCATATTTCGACCTAAAAAAACTTCAAGACGACCCATGGGAAAGCCTGACCAGACGTGAATTAGATTTATTGGACTACCTAAAAACAGGACAGTCCAATCAACAAATTGCTAACTACCTAGGCCTATCTATTAATACAGTGAAGTTTCATTTAAAGAATCTTTTCTCCAAATTAGGCGTTAGAAATCGCGCCCAAGCCATTGCGGTTTCCCTCACTCGAAAAGAAAATCACTAGCCTAAAGGGTAGGTTTTTAACTACCCAAAAGATATTATTTACTATCTAACAGAGTGTATGAAGTGGCCTGAAACCCTTGTAAGTTATTTTCAAGTTCAAAAATGATCCCATCTTGGAAGGGAGATCGACATGACAATGAGAGTAGCAATTAATGGTTTTGGTCGCATCGGGCGCTTAGCGCTTCGTGCTGCTATGGAAAATGGGTATATAAGTTCCGGACAAATAGAATTTGTTGCCATAAACGACTTAGGCCCTGTCGACATAAACGCTCTTCTTTTTCAAAATGATTCTGTCCATGGGCGCTATGGCGGGGATGTAACCCATGGCGAGGATTGGCTTGATGTTGGATCTGGTCCAATCACCATCACGGCTGAAGCTAATCCTGAAAACTTACCTTGGGCAGAAATGAATATTGACTTAGTGGTGGAATGCACAGGTCGCTTCACCAATAAAGAAGCTGCTTCCGCCCATTTAAAAGCTGGTGCCAAACGTGTGTTGGTCTCTGCACCCTGCACTGATGCGGATGCAACCATCGTTTATGGCGTGAATGATCACGAGATCAAACCTGAGCATACAATTATTTCAAATGCGTCCTGCACTACCAATTGCCTTGCACCAATTGCAAAAATTTTAAATGACACTATTGGTATAGAAAAAGGGTATATGACCACCATTCATGCCTTCACAGGGGATCAAACCTGCATGATGGCCTTCACAATGACCCAAGGCGCGCACGTGCTACTATGGGGTCAATGATACCAACCACCACAGGCGCTGCCCGCGCCGTTGGTCTTGTCCTTCCTGAACTAAAAGGAAAATTAGATGGTACGTCCATACGCGTACCAACCCCCAATGTATCGATGGTCGACTTAACATTCACGTCCTCACGCGAAACAAACACGGAAGAAGTGAATAGAATTTTAATGAATGGCGCCTCAGGAGACTTAGAAAACATTCTTCAAACTTTGGGCATGCCCCTTGTTTCAATTGACATGAACCATAATTCCGCAAGTTCCATAGCAGACCTTAGCGGCACAAAAGTAGTCGATGGTAATTTTGTACGTGTGATGTCTTGGTATGATAATGAATGGGGATTTGCCAATAGAATGTGCGACACTGCAACGGCGATTGATATGAAATCAAAACGCCAAGAAGACAAAGCTGCATAAAGTTATTTTAACAGCAGCTAGAAATTTCCCTTGATTCGCCTCACAGGGAATAACGGGGTCGTTAGCTTTATTGCTAACGGCCCTAATCTTTTCATATACTTATTTAGTATATTTAATGAATGGTGTTAACTTGCCGACCTTATCATAAAGGCGACGACCAGCCTCATTGAAATCTTGCGTCATCCAATAGGTCTGAGAACAACCAAGCTCTTTCGATTTCTCGTCAACAGCCTCAATTAACTTGCCCCCAACACCCTTGCCTCTAATTTCAGGGTTCGTGAAAAGATCTACCAAATAGCATCTGGGTTCAGGCCCCCACGTATGTCCATGCAACAAATAGGTCGTGAAACCGATTAATTTGCCATCGTCATCTTCACAAACCAAACACCATGGACCAACATCAGTTGGTTTCATTAATCGATCCCAACTATTGTCGGTTGTTGAGGATAGATCTACCTCATAATAATCTTGATAGCCTTTCCACATTGGATCCCAAGCGGCCCGATCCTCAGGCTTAGCAAATCGAATCTTCATGATACCCCCTATGGTTCGCGGCTTTTACCGGCGCTCTCTAATTCTAATAAATAAGCGGACCAACGGTTTTCATGTTCAACCCCCAATTTATAAAGATAGTCCCATGTAAAAATACCACTGTCATGCATATCATCAAAAACAATCCGTAAGGCATAATGGCCCACGGGTTCCAAATTCATAATGCCCACATGCTTTCGTCCTGAAACAAGCTTTTTCTGCCCTGCACCATGCCCTTGCACTTCTGCGCTTGGGCTTTCAACACGAAGATATTCCGCAGGAAGTTGAAAAACCTGACCATCCTCATATGTGACATCAAGTCGTTTTTCCTTACTGTGCAAATGCACATCCGTTGCTTTCACAGCTGTAGAGAACTTATCATGCTCCATAAAATTTACCGCCCTATAAGTCGTCAATATGTATTGCTTCATCCGCAAGCATAATGGGAATACCATCACGAATTGGATAAGCCAGCTTTGTTTGTTCAGAGATAAGCAACTGGCGTTCTTTATCATAAGATAACGGGCTTCTGGTGCCAGGTTCCACCAAAATCTCTAACAATTTTGGATCTATTTCTGCATGCTGTGACATATTCATTTCCTAATTCAATTGCATTGTTATGTAAGAACGAAAATCATGACGAGGCAAAGCCAACATCACCACCTCCATCGAGAATAGCCATTTCTAATAAAGTTATTAGCATTTGCCCACGCCCTTGCAAAGTTTGAACTTCTAATAAAGCCTGACGTTCCATTGCACCAAAGGGGCAAATCATGGACAGCGCATTTATCATGCGATTGATCGGGGCCGTTTCGATCATTTTCATATCCATGCTCATTTCATTTTTCTTAAAGAATAAACGCAACAGATCAAATAATTTCGCCGTATCCAGATCCACAATTTCATTTTCATGAAGGTCATCTTGAAAACCGTCCCATGAGATAGCCCCTTCACGATATCCACGTTCAAGAAGCTTCGCGTCATTCAGGGTGAAGCGACAAACACCGCGAATTTGCACAGAGAACCGTCCATCAGATGTTTCCTCAAACGAAGTAACCCGTCCCATGCACCCCATATCAAATAATGCTGTTTCACTCTCAATAGCCTGTGTTTCAAGCTCCTTATCACTAGGATCACGGGGCTGAAGAATACCAACCAAACGGCCCTGCCCCATAATATCTTCAAACATGCGTATGTAGCGATCTTCAAAAACATTTAAGGGTAAAATTTGATCCGGCAACAGCAAAATGCCCGGTAATGGAAAAAGAGCCAAGCTGGTCGGTAAATCTTCAAAATTAGGGTGAAAAGGGCCCATCAAGTCGTCCAATCAATAGATAGAAAATATATGAATTATTTTAGGTTAAGAGAACATCATAGATGATAAGCGTCTACGCCCTTTTATCACAATGGGGTCTGCGTGGCCAATTTCCTCAAACATTTTTAGTAATTGCAAGCGTGCCGCATTTTCATTCCAGTCACGTTCTTTCGCAAATATTTCTAACAACAAATCCATAGCCGCCTCTGATTCGCCCACCGCGAATGTGGCTACAGCCAAATCAAAACGAGCCTGATGATCATTTGGATTATCCGCAACAGCCGCTTTCAACTTATCAATCTCTCCCGCAGCAGCGGCAGCTTCATGGGCCTTTGCAATTGCGGCTTTAACTTTTTCGAATACGGGATCATTTAATGATTCTTCAGGTAGTGTATCTAGTAAACCTTCTGCTCCTTCCACAGAACCCATTTGCAAATAACATAGCGCCAACCCAGC
>CBFCZA010000003.1:0-24378 GCA_965602285.1 uncultured Curvivirga sp.
AGGCAAATATCTCGATTGAATTCATAAGCAAAATCACCGATGGGAGGAGCATCATGGAGTAAGTATTTATCTATTGCTCTTCTATTAAAATACAAACGAGTAGGATCTTCTATATAATTGTCAACTTGGTCTCTAGAATACCTTCGTTCACCGTTCGGATTTACTATTTTTTTATTGTTTAATAATATCCAATCATCTCCATAAGGTCGAACCTCGTATTGCGAAGATGACAAATCGGTTAAAAGCTCTTTCTGGCTATCCGTTAAATATGGAGATAGCCATTTGATATTACTAGCCGTAAGCATTATTCAACCACCGTATTAGCTGGTTCATACACAATAATTTCACTTCCTGGGCTACCAATTTTTCCTTTAACATAAATAAGATTACATAATGCTTCTCTAATTTTATGATGGCATTCTGGGGGAGCTAAGAATGCAATGAAACCACCGCCCCCAGCACCTAGAAGTTTTCCTCCCCAAGCCCCAGCTTTAATACCAGCATCGTAAATTTCATCGATTGCTGATGTTGATATATCTTGATGTAATTCTTTCTTATTTTTCCAGCCTTCTGCAAGCATTAATCCTAAATCTTTAAGGTCACCATCAGGATTGCAAATAATTTTTTCTGCGTCATCAACCAGACTACGTAAAGTTAAGAGTTGCTTTTTCCTAGCGTCAAAATTCTCTTTTTGCTTTTTAGCTAGCACATCTGCATAACGAGAAAACCCAGTGAAAAATAGCATAAGATGGCTCTCTAAATCATTTTTACGCGATGCTGACATAATTAAAGGAGACACGCTAAAGCCACCATCAACCCTAAAATCTATTCTATTTGTTCCGCCGTAAGCAGCCCATGTTTGATCCTGAGAGCCTACAGCTTCCCCTATAACATTTTGTTCAATGTGAATCGCCTCTTTTGCTAAACAATGCGAAGAGATTCTTTTGCCATGGAATGCATTTATCGCATTCAATAAACCGACAGTGAAGGAAGAACTAGATCCTAAACCAGACCGTGCAGGAAGATCTCCATCATAATGGATTTCCACCCCGCAATTTAGATCACTTTCTTGTAAAATAGCTCTAACAGCAGGATGTTCGATTTCAGAGATTTCCTTAACAGCCTCAACCTTTGAATAAGCAATCCTATGTTTATGTTCAAAAAAAGGAGGCAGCATTCTGATACTTACGTAACAATATTTGTTGATGGTAGTGCCAATGACCGCACCGCCATGCTCTTGATACCATTCAGGGTAATCGGTCCCGCCACCAAAGAGTGAAATTCGATAGGGAGTTCTAGATATTATCATTAATTATTATTTCCTGAATAATGCTAATTTCTGCGCTTGGCTGTAAGATGCAACAGTTCCTATATCAATATGTGAACCTTCGATGCAAACTGCATGTAACAATTTTTCTTTTTCTATTTCTGGAAAAAAATCGCTTTCCAACGAAAAGTTCCCCTTAATAGCGGAAATTTTTTCCATCACATTTTCAGTAGCATAATACATGCCACCATTGACCCAATAGTCCCACAAAGAGATATTATTTTTATTTTCGTCATCATGAGCGATAAAACCTTGAACCAAACCTTCCTTATTAACAGCAAAATTTCCAAAACGCTTTTCTTCAGGTGCTGGTAAAGCAAGAAGATGTAAACCATGATCGTGCTTTGATATATTTTCAGAAAAATCAGAAAATGGAAAAGGCCAAAAACTATCGCCATTAATTACATAAGAATTCTTTGATCCAAAGCACCTTGCCACATGCGCAATAGCCCCTCCTGTTCCAAGGGGGGTATCTTCAGGGCAACAAATAAGGTTAAAAGAAAAATCTTGAGCATGACCCTCAACAAAATCAGATACCAAGCCTGCACCAACTCCAGTAGATAATATCACCTCTGTAATATTTTGATTTTCGAAATACGAAAGTAGATGTGACAGAAAAGGCTTCCCTTGAACCTCGGCAAGAACCTTTGGTCGATCATTTACTACAGGCAACAATCGACTACCTAACCCGCCACAAAGAATGATGAGTCTCTCGCAAGATAATTTAGAGGGTTTGGTTGTCATATCAGTTTTTTTTACGTCCGATAATCTCTTTTGCTTCCTTCACCATGCGATCAGCATCCGGCGTTCCATTTTCTAGATGCACCGCAGCACCCGGCGAATAATCGGCCTGTGCAACAGCCTTCACAGGACATCCCAATTCAAACATCAGGTCATAAGCAATAGATTGAGACGCCCCAGCAATTTCATACGCAGAATCAAAAACCAACCCACAACCAGAGTTTTTAAGGGCTGCTTTTGCTTCCTCGCTCATTTTAAATGGTTTTAACCATACCACATGAATGAGGTTACATTTGATTCCTTCGGCACGAAGACGGCTTGCTGCTTCTACCGCATGGAAACGACTTGCAGACATAGCAACAAGTGTTACCTCTGCTTCCGGTTCTATTTGATCTTCCATTTCTTGTGTATTGCGATAAGAGCTTCGATGCTCACTAACAAACATTGGGTCATCATGAGTAATATAATGCTGCCAAATTTCTTCATACTCTCCCGGTGACATCGGTGCCACGACAGGCATCCCCGGCATATGCATGACAAGAGAATGATAACAGTTACTATGAACAGGTCCTTGACCACCCCCTTCTGAGGCAATGCAACGGGTAAAAACAGGCGCAGAATAGCCAAACATCTCTTTTGCTTTTGCTGCATGATTAACCAAAGGACTAATGTTCAACCAAAGGAAACTTTGGAACCGTAAAATGAAAATTGGTCGTCGACCCATCAAAGCTGCCCCGACGGCAAATCCAGCCCCTGCAATATCAGTCATTGGTAGCTCAACAATGCCTTTTTCTTGGGCGGGTACAGTATGTTGAACCCAGCCTACGGCAGATAAGCATTGTCCCATAACAACGCCATCATTCTCATCAATATGAGTTTTGGTTATTTCTCTGATTGTATCTGTAAGCGTGCGTTCCATAAATCTTCAACCTGTTTTTGTACTGTTTCTTCTATTTCATTTGCTTCAGAAGCCAATTGTCGAGAGGCAAGTTCTTCTTTTACAATTTCGTAGCGATTCCATTCCATATCACCATCACTACCTGTTCCAACATGCCATAACTCACGGCAAGTTCTAATATTTATGAGTGCTGGAAGTTGGTCAGAAAGCTCTTGAACCCAATGATCAATTAACCAAGGATCATCAGCTATATCGATAGCTTTTACACCAAAGCTGGCTGCAACTTCAGTAATATCCCAATTTCGGCGTTCTTCTGTCTTGGTCAAAACAGATAAATCATTATCGTCGCAAATAAATAATATTGGTAGCTTATGGCTACCAGCATGCCCAAGGCTAGCAAGGACATAATCCTCTTCAGCAGCGCCATCACCAAAAACGCTAACAACTTTATCACGGCCATTATGTGGTAAGAACATAGCCGCCCCAGTTGCCACGGGAACATGGTCACCAATTAAACCAACATGACCAACAATACCATGTTCGAAATCTTGAATAGGCGGAGATCCCCCCATTCCTTTATTGCTGCCCGTTTCAAGCCCTAACAATTCATCGACCAAGGCTTCTATGTCACCATCGAAATTAATATACCATGGGTGCCCTCTATGTTGGGCAAACATATATTGCCCTTCCATAGTCATAGATACGGCTGCGGCCAAAGTTTCTTGACCCGCACCTAGATAAACCAAACAATCTATTTCTTTATTGTCTTGCGCCCGCTTCACACGATATTCAAATGCACGTACATAGGCCATGCGTCGAAATATTTCCAACATACGATCAGAAGGAATTTGATCTTTCAACCCTGCAATCGCACCGAGGTCCGACCGGCGCTTATTTTCGGAATTTTCGGTAGGTAACCGCAATTCACCTTGTTGTTTAATCATATATCTTTTCCCGATACTTTATAACGTCTCATAAATAAGTAGAATTAATCAGCAGCATGATGCACGGACATTTTTTGCTGTAAACGATCAATCCAACCCGGTTCATCATGATGTTTACGTTTCAAACTATGCGCACACATATCGTTGATATGCAGACGTACATCTTCACCGAATTTTTTTTCAATCATCTCTAAATAAGCTGGATTTTGAAAATAAGCATCGAAAGCATTATCACGGAAAGTTAACACCTCTTCTGCACTCAGAGTTTTAGTAGGAAGCGGTAAGCATTCATACGCATGTTGAGCATAGCCAATCCACCCAGGGCCGCCTTCGCTATCGGGCAACATCTGGCCTGTATCCAAAGCAACATCGTATAGGGTAGAGCCGGGATAAGCCATCGCACAATAGAAATTTGCCCATTCGGTGTTCAGTTCTATTGCTAAATCTAAAGTTTGTTGCATACTTTTAAATGTATCATCTGGAAGGCCAAAAATATAATTTGCCCCTACATATATACCTTCAGCACGTACCCTATTTACAGTTTCTGCAATATCTTCATTGCCAAATCGTCCCTTAACAACACCATCACGCACATGATCGCTCCCAGATTCAATGCCCAATCCTAACCAATTAAATCCAGCCTTTTTTAGCTTCGACAGAAAAATCGGATGCAAGGTATCAATGCGTGCATAAGCCCAAATATTTAAGCCATAATCTCGTTCAATTAATCCATCACAAATCCCTAAAACATGTTTTTTGTTTAAAACAAACATTTCGTCAGGAATTTTAATATTCTTCACTCCATATTCATTATGGAGAATATCAATTTGATTTAAAATACATTCAGGGGACCAATATCTTATCCCATTGCCACCAAAGGGAGCGTTGATACAGCAAAAGCTGCATTTATATGGGCACCCCAAACTTGTTTGCAAAGAAGCGTAACTACCGCGGCTATCCAAATCATCAAAACAATGCCAATTATGGGCCTTATATTTCGACATATCGAGCAAGTCCCACGCTTGCAAAGGTAATTCTAGGTCTAAATCTTTAATCTTTGGCGCCATTGCATTCAGATGAACAGTGGACGCGTCGTCTTTATAGCATAACCCAGGTACATCGGCTAAGGAACGATCTGACTTCTTTAGTTGCGACAGCAACCCTGTGATTGTTTCAGGGCCTTCACCCCAGACTACATAATCATAGGGTTCTTCTAGGAGCGTACGCTTTGGCAATGCCGATGCATGCGTTCCCATCACGATGGTAGGTTGCGCTGAGAGTGTTTGGAAAATCTCACAAGATTTTCGACCCGCTGGCATGCATTGCGTTGAAGCAGATGGCTGCTGGCCATAAATAACAAATACAGTTAAAACGGCATTTAGGCTCGCAGCCTTTTGTGCGGTACCTTCATGTGTTAGTCCATCAGCTTCACTATCGAGAATTTCAACAGAGAACCCTTTGCTTCTCGCATAGTTCGCAATAAGTGTAGACCACACAGGTTGTTCTATAGCCGCAAGGCTATTACTTAACCCTTGATAGACTTCCATTCTGCTAGGTGGCGTAACTAATAATAAATCAATGCTGGACATTTTCGCTTCAAACTGTATTGGATATAATAATGGATAGAAATTCAGTCTAATAAGACCCGTTAGATTTGTAAATCTAATTAGAAAATAAAACCGACATCCTATTGGAAGTGCAATAAATATGTTTGATTTTAAAGCATTTTTTCATGAAGATGCAATTTATAAAGAACGCCTTTCGCAACAGGACATATCTAAGATAAGAAAGTCACCACAAAATGCCTTTAAGGTAGGTGATTACCATTTTGCTGCGGCCAATGCAGACCAAGACTCTCAACTTGCTGGTAAGGCATATATTGCCATTGGCAATCCTTGGCGTGGTTTGAAGATTTTAAATCATCATTCCACCCTAGAAAGAGAAAGCTTACTGTTCATTGCCTTCGCGCATTGGTATTTGAACGAGAAAGAAAAATCCAAAAATATATTAAATCAATTACTTTTAATTGAAGATGATATCGCCATAAAAGCGACCGAATTTCTGCGCCTCTTAAAATATAAAAAAATACCAATTTCAATGAGTAACTTTCGTGAAAAAACTATAAATGCGTTCAAAGCCTCTCATGATTTCGACGTTAGGTTTATTGGATTTCCAGAACAAGATGCTGATATCAGGTTAGGTGAGGATCATCACATTCAAGAGGTTTACGGTAAGCAGCATTTAGAAAAATCTGAATTTTATTTTCATTTTGATCTAGGAACTCCCGTTCCTTTAGACTTAAATCACCTGCCGACAATACGTCGTATTGCCTTTACATATGACATCGACATGCATCTATTCAATGATGCTCCCATTTTACGAAGTTTCCACCATGTTATCACTTGCTGCTCTCAAAGCAGTATTGAAACAGAAGCACTTTATGGATGCTCCACTTGGACCCTTCCTTTATTTGGAGGCTTGTCTGCTACACACCCTCCGATAAAGCGACCTGACGTACCAATAGAGCGTATCAAAGAAGTTCTTTTCACAGGATCAATAGCTACTCCTATATATGCAGAAAAGCCAAGTCGATTTTTTGCCTTAAGCCAGGCCGATAGTAGGTTCAAAATCAGGGCATTAGATCAAACATTCACTCAAAGTGAATATGAAAATATGCTTTATTCCTCAATAGCCTCACCAGTATCTATGCGACTAGTCGATGTTCTAGGAACTAGAAGTTTACATTCCCTACAAGCAGAACAGGCTGCCCTACAATTCAACAGTAATGTCATTCCTCTTTACCTTGATGATTTAGATCTTTGCATCGGCATTAATGAAAACACCATTGATGAAGCTCTCCAAACTTTATTTGAGACATATGACCAGATTATCCAAACTAAGAAACAACTTATTTCGGAACAACTTAACCGTATTTCACCATACAGCCCAGAAACAGAAAACAGATGGTTAAAAACAATTTCATTTCGGATATTCCAGCAAGCAACGACTTTCAAGTTATTAATCGAAGTTTATATTGGTTCAATCATCACTCTTTCAACAATCTAAAGTCTGTTAAAAATAAACTTCTTTGCACCGCAAATCACCAAGATGTAAAAATCAAAAGCCTTTTTTATGATGCATTTTGTTACACCCTCGCCCCTTTGGCTGAAAACTTACCTCTCCTCCATGATACCATTGATAGTTTAAAACGTGACCTATCAACCAAACAGCACCTTCCATTTGAGATGTTAAAGGCAATATTATTTTGGAAAGAAAGGGATAAGAAAAAACTATTTCAAACCCTTTCTCATATCTGGGAAAACAGATCCAAATATGAAGATAGCAAATACGATGGATTGATTTATTTTGATCTACAATCCTCATTATTCATGAGGTCAGATATGACAGCAGAATCAATAGTGAATGATTGCATAATAAACAAAGCGCTGCTGAATCAAAAAATTATATCCAAATCAAGTAACTATCAAACATCCCCTTCCAAAGCGATATTAAGTGGTATCGGGGCATTTCTATCCAAAACTGCATATGAAGAAGGGCGTTTTGAAGATGCCCTCTCTATAGCTTCCGATTCAGTTACCTTATGTCCCCAAAATTCAAATGCACATTTTAGGCTTGGCGTTATCTTATTAGATTTTTGGATCACGAATTCGGATGATTACCTTTTAGGAAAAGGTATAATTCATTTAAACTTGGGGATCGGGCATTACCCTTGGCATTTAGTTGAAATTTTACCCCGCCTACTTGCCTATCCTGAATTAGATCAGAAAATTTTCAATGGTAAGTCACATGAAGTTTATTTGAAATTTTCTCAACGTATTCGTACCGACCGTAAACATGTTAGCAATCTTGCTATTGATCCAAAATCAGTGGCATATCTGCGCAACAAACTTGGATTAGGACCTCATCAAACTGCTTTTGAAGAAATAGAGGCAGCTTTAGATGTCGCAGATTTAAATATTTCTGAAGATAATTTTCGTATATTAAATGTTGTAAAACCATTATGTAACAGCCTTGTTGAAAATGAAGAACCCATGCGACCACCTCTTCCTCCAAAATCATTGGTTGCATCCCTTCTTCTTAAGCTTAAATTATAAAGAACTATTAACGATAAAAGATTAGGGTAAACACTATGCAATATGAGCTGGCTGAAAATAGCTGGGGACCAGAAGAATATGATGCGATTACAAAAGTAATAGCCTCTGATCAATTTACCATGAAAGGTGAAGTCGCAGCATTTGAAGAAGAGTTCGCGGCCTACCACAATAAAAAATACGGGATCATGGTTAATTCAGGTTCTTCTGCAAATTTAATTGCCGTCGCAAGCCTTTGCTTTAAAAAAGACCACCCTCTTCAGCGTGGTGATGAAATTATTGTTCCGGCTATTTCATGGAGCACAACATATCATCCTCTACAACAATATGGATTGAAATTGCGTTTTGTGGATGTGAATCTAGAAACATTAAATATTGATATCCAGAAGCTTGAAGATGCTATCACTCCAAATACCCGTATGATTGTCGCAGTAAGCATATTGGTAAATCCGGCTAACTTAGATAAAATGCGGGCATTGGCAGACAAACATAGCCTCTATTTTCTAGAAGATAATTGTGAATCACTTGATGCGAATTTGAATGAAAAAAAAGCAGGTAGCTTTGGTGACATAGGTACCTCTAGTTTCTTTTTCTCTCACCATATATCAACAATTGAAGGTGGGATGCTCGTCACTGATGATGAAGAACTTTATCACCTAGCGCGATCATTACGTGCTCACGGCTGGACCCGTGATTTACCAGAAAACTCACCAATTTTTGAAAAAGGTGAAAATGATCTGTTTGAAGCCTACAGGTTCATATTGCCCGGATATAATGTGCGACCCCAGGAAATTAACGCCGCCATTGGGCGCCAGCAATTGAAAAAGCTTCCTGCGCTAACAGCAGAACGCCGCAAAAACTTGAAACTTTTCCAATCTTTATTTGCAAATGATGAAAGGTTCATTATTCAAAATGAAAATGGGGAAAGTTCAGCTTTTTCATTTACCATCATTTTAAATCAAAAATTTGATCTTGATCGGAAAAAAATATTTGCTGCCCTTGAAAAAGAAAATATTCGTTTTCGGATCATTACAGGCGGCTGCTTTCTACGTCATGATGTTATCAAATACTATGATTATGAAATCTTTGAAACTCTTGACAATGCCATGACAGCACATGATTTCGGTTTCTTTGTAGGCAACCATCCATTTGATTTGACAGAGCAACTTACTAAATTATACGAAACTTTGGATCAAGCAGCCAAATCTTAATTAAAGAATTAGAAGCGGAATAAAAATGAAAAAAGAAAAGATTCTCATTACAGGTGGTGCTGGTTATTTAGGCTCTATTCTTGTACCGGCATTACTGGACGATGGATATGCAGTCACAGTGGTCGACAATTTTATGTTTGGGCAATCACCACTCAACAATCTTTGCATCAATCCTGATTTTAACGTTGTAAAAGGTGATGCTCGGCAAAGATCCGTGGTTCAACCTTTACTTGCTGACGCCGACATTATTATCCCTCTTGCTGCATTGGTAGGTGCACCATTATGTGCCCGAGATGAAATCGGTACGGAGACCATTAATCGTGATGCCATTAAGCTTTTATGTGAACTTTCTAGTGCAGAACAACGTTTTTTGGTTCCCATTACAAATAGCGGTTATGGAATTGGTGAAGCAGGGAAGTTCTGTACGGAAGAATCCCCACTACGTCCGATTTCTTTATATGGGCGCACTAAGGTAGAGGCTGAAGAAATCATTCTTTCTCGTGCAAATTCGATTTCATTCCGTCTAGCTACCGTCTTTGGTATGGCCCCAAGAATGCGCCTTGACCTTTTAGTAAATGACTTTGTTTATCGTGCATTGAATGATCGTGCTTTAGTTTTATTTGAAGCCCATTTCAAACGCAATTTCATTCACATTCGTGATGTTGCCCGCGCCTTTATTCATGGCATGAACCAATTTCAAGACATGCGTGGCGAAGCTTATAATATCGGTCTTTCCGATGCAAATTTATCAAAGTCTGAACTTTGCGCCCAGATAAAAGCCCATCTTCCAAATTTTGAATATATAGAAGCCCCTATCGGTGAAGACCCTGATAAGCGTGATTATATTGTTTCTAATGAAAAAATTGAATCAACAGGTTACATGCCTACTCATTCCCTTGATATGGGTATTCAAGAATTAATTAAAGGCTATCAAATGATCACAAATACAAAATACGGCAATATTTAAATTGCCGTATTTTGTAACATCTCTCCATTAAAGAATTGTTATTGGAACCGCTTGACGAGGGCTATTATATCTTCGTCGAGTACCAGTTTTTTCTTGGAGCAAAGATCTTTAAATGCTTCCGCAATATCCGATACAGAACCTTCATTGTATTTGAGGTCTAGTTCATCAATTTTTTGTAAAAGAGCATGCTTCCCTGATAATTTTCCAAGCCTTAAGTCAAACTTCTCCGCACCTACATCTTCGGGAGATATGATTTGATATGTCTTACTGTTACACAACATGCCATGCTGATGAATACCAGATTCATGCCTAAATGCATTACTACCAACTATGGCTTTATTTGGGGCAACAACCATGCCTGATAAATTAGCCACAAGGTCACTGGCTGACTTAAGGCCTTTTGTGTTTATATCCGCTGATGCCCCACCAAATTGATCAGGCCTCGTCTTTAATGCCATAATCACTTCTTCAAAAGATGCATTTCCAGCACGCTCTCCGATTCCATTTATCGTACATTCTACTTGTCCTGCACCAGCAGCAATTCCTGCTAAAGTATTCGCCACAGCAAGTCCTAAGTCGTCATGACAATGGGTTGCAATCACAATATCGCGCCCTTTAACAACCCTGTCCTTTATAATAGTAACTAATTCACCATATTCCTGTGGAGTAGAAAAGCCAACAGTATCGGGAATTTCAATTGTTTTTGCACCTGCCTCTACAGCACGATTGAAAATTTCACACAAGAAACTTACATCTGTTCGTGTCGCGTCTTCTGCTGCGAACTCAACATCCTCGACCAAGTTTCGTGCATAAGCTACTGTACGCGTACAAATTTCTAATGCTTCTTCACGTGTCTTTTTCAACTTATGCTGTAAATGCAAATCAGAAGTAGATAAGACCACCTGAATACGAGTTTTTTTTGCAGGCTTCAATGCTTCATAGGCAGCAGTAATATCGTTTTCATGGGCTCTTGCCATTGAACAAATTACCGGTGCGTCTTTTCTTCCACCAACCACTTGCGACACAAGATGTACACCATCCCAATCAGATTGCGAAGCTACCGCAAACCCAGCCTCAATGATAGGAACATTCATATCTGCCAAAGCAGTAGCTATTTGTAACTTTTCTTCCGGAAAGAAATTAACTCCGGGTGATTGCTCACCATCACGAAGCGTAATATCATTGAAAAGAATTTTTTTCATTTTTAGCAACCGATCTATCCAATTAAGTTAGTTAGGATGCTATATTATTTCATAGTTATATTAAAAATCAATAATATATAAAAATTTTATATAGCTTTTATATATAACGGCAGGGAGTATAATATGTGCCTCCTTTCTAGATATAGGGTAATTCCATGACAGTTTTATATTCATTGGCAGGTAAAAAAATCTGGGTTACCGGACATTCCGGTTTGGTTGGTACTGCACTTTGTAAAAGGTTGGAGAATGAAAATTGTACAATATTAACTGTCACCCATCGAGAACTAGATCTAACACGCCAAGATCGAACTGAAAAATGGATTGCAAATAATAAACCTGATGTGATCATCATGGCGGCAGCAACTGTTGGTGGACTTCATGCCAACAACTCTCGACCAGCAGAATTTATCTACAATAACTTAACAATTGAATCAAACGTCATACATGGCGCCTATGTTAACAATGTCGAAAAATTATTATTCATTGGCTCTAACTGTGCATATCCAAAACACGCAGAGCAGCCAATCATGGAGAGTTCCCTTCTTTCAGGACCTTTAGAGCCCACAAATGAATGGTTTTCTGTCGCTAAAATTGCTGGTGTGAAAATGTGCCAAGCCTATAGGCGCCAATATAATGTAGATTTTATTTCCACCATGCCTGCTAATTTATATGGCCCAAATGATAATTTTAATCTAGCGGAATGTCATGTCATACCAGCCTTAATACAACGAATTCACAAGGCAAAAATAAATGGGGACGCCCATGTAGAAATTTGGGGTAGTGGAAGGCCCGTTAGAGAATTCATGTTTATCCATGATTTTGCTGATGCAGTCATTCACCTCATGGAAAACTATTCGGCTGAAGAGCATATTAACATAGGACCAAGCGATAGCGTCACAATTCGCGAGCTGGCCGAAACCATCAGCACGATTATCAAATACAAAGGTCGACTTGATTTTAATACAGAGAAACCAGATGGTATGATGAAAAAAAGCCTAAATAGTCAAAAATTTCATCATACAGGGTGGTCTTCAAAAACCAATTTAAAACAAGGGCTGATAGAAACCTATCAATGGTTCCTATCCAATTCACCAGACCCTGTTATGTGATTAAGTCACAGAAAAATGTATAAATAACTGTATTCTTTAAAATTAATGTTATATTATTAATAAATACCATAGATTTTATAAGGTGAATTATTATGACTAAAAACTTAGGTAGTATAGATAGAATACTTCGTATCATCGTAGGTGTTGTGTTGTTGGGCTATGCCATTGCAGGTCCTGAAACAGGATATAATGCCTATGGCTTTATCGGTATCATTCCACTTGTAACGGCCTTAATCGGTTGGTGTCCTGCTTATCGTATTTTGGGTATCCGCACCTGTGCCGTAAAATCATAATATCTCAAGTTTTTCAAATATTTCAGGATGTAAAAAAATGTTACGTCAATTTTCTTTTACCATCTTATTAACTGCATTATTTAGCCTAACTTCCCTCGCCCATGCGTCAGATACAATCATATTAAACACTGGTATCAAAGACCCGTTCACTACAAAGAATGGCTCAGGCTTCGTCGACTTACTCGTTAAAGAGATTTTCCATCGTCAAAAAATTAAAGGGAAGGTAATTGTTTATCAAAACTCTGCTAAATCCCTTGATAACGCCAATGAAGGCATTGACGATGGTGTAGCATTACGTGTTAAGGGGTTGGAAAAAAAATATCCAAACTTAATCCGTATTCCTGAAAAAGTTATGGATAATGATTTTGTTGCCTATACGATGTCCAAACGCCCCCCTATTACAAATTGGAAATCATTAAATGATTTCAAAATTTCATATATCAACGGATGGCAGATTTTTCAAAATAATTTAAAATCTCATCCAAATACAATTAAAACAAAACATGCTCAGGAAATGTTCGATCTCTTGGCTGAAAATAAAGTTGAATATATGCTTTACGAACGCTGGCAGGGATTGTGGCGGGCAAAACAACTAGAACTTCACATTGAAGCAAGCGAACCGCCACTAGCCACAAGAGGGATGTATATGTATCTCAACAATAAACATGAAGATATTGTAGAAGATACCGCACAAGTTCTTGCCGAAATGAAGAAAGATGGCACTTACATTTCTATCTTCAATAGTACTTTGGGACGCTTAAACAATTAAATGCAACAACACCTACAAAGCCCCTTAGACAATCCTAAATCTAGAAATTTAAGCTTCTTAGTATTATTGTTACCTACCTTTTTTATCGCCTTTATCGGCATTGTTGGTGTTGCGGCTTCGTACTATTATGTAAAAAACCTAGAGGATGAAAAGCTTCGACAAAAATTTAATGTAACAGCTGAAACATTCCATCTTTTTTTATCTGCACAAATTCGTGAGGTAATAATCGAAATTAACTCTGAAAAAAGATTTTTTGAAGGGTCCTATTTTGTCGACAGAATGGAATTTGCATCTTTCGTCTCACAAACCATCGAAAATTCTGAAGACATTACAGGAGTCTTTTGGGTTCCTGAAATAAAGCATTCAGAGAAAAAAGAGCTTGAAAATAATAACTGGCTGCAAGGCTTAGCGGGCACAGAAATATTTGAAGAATCACATGGCGCTGACCTTGGTACATTTTATCCCGTCCGTGAGAAAAAAAGCTACACACCTGTGTTATTTGCAGAACCCATGCCTAATTCTTCCAAGATCATTGGGGCAGACTTATCTTCAAACGCGCCCCTAGCCCAACTTTTAAAACAAGCACGTGACGAAGATACTATTGTTCCGATTTCTGGAAATGATTCTTATTTTCTAGAGCTTACCGGCCTTATAAGTTCATCATCTGACATTTTCCTAGTACAGCCCGTATATAATAAACCCAATTTAGAAACAATCAAACAGCGAAGAGATAGCATAAAAGGGTATCTTATTTTACAATTTAATATCGGACAGGCGTTAGAAGTTACTTTAGCCAACCTATCTCCCGTGGGGGTAGATACATATATCATCGATGTTGAAGCCCCAAAAGGTGAAGAAATAATTCATCATCATAGCTTTCAACATGATAGCAATTCTAGTTTGAAATCCTTTCGTGATATTTTAAGTACAAGCGACCTTGCCTATAAAAAGAGCATTGATGTATCCGGGCGCCAATGGAAATTCATTGTTTTTGCTCTTCCTCAATATATTGAAAATAACAAAGAATCCCAATCTTTTATCATCCTTTTTTTAGGCTCTATGCTTTCCTTATTGCTTGTATATATATCCTTCACAAACCAACGCCAAACAAAGACCACTCAAGAAACTGTACAACTAAAAACACGCGAATTAAAAGAAAGCGAAGAACATAATAGAACCCTGATCGAAAACATTGCCGAAGGGGTAATAACCATTGATGACAAGGGTATCATTGAAACATTTAATAATGCCGCAGAAATCATATTTGGGTATAATCAAACAGAAGCTATAGGTCAGAATATCAAATTTCTTGTCCCTGATAATGAACGAAACCTTCATGATGGATATTTAAAACATTCTACTTTATATTCAAAACGGATTATAAATCAGGCTCGCGATATTTTTGGCCAACGTAAGGATGGTACAATTTTTCCGATGGAATTAAATGTCTCTGCCGTAAATATTGCGGGGCATAGGAAATTCATTGGCATCATGCATGATATTTCTGAACGGCAAGAATTCCAAAACTCTCTTCAAAAAGCGAAAGAAGAGGCAGATAAAGCAAATTTAGCCAAATCAGAATTCCTCTCTTCAATGAGCCATGAGTTAAGAACGCCAATGAATGCCATTATAGGCTTTGGTCAAATGCTTCAAAATAGCACGAGAGACCCCCTGACAAAGATGCAAGCAAAATGCGTGAATCATATCATGACTGGCGGTTGGCATCTTTTAGAGCTTATCAATCAAGTGTTAGATCTGGCGCAGATTGAATCTGGGTTGAATGATATTACACTTGAAAAGGTTAATATAAAGAACCTCTATGATGATACAGTTCCCTTAATCTCTGCTGCGGCTGAAAATAATAAAATCCAAATCATAGCAGAAGAATTGCCTGATTGCTTCTTACTTGCAGATCCAACCCGATTAAAACAAATTATACTAAACCTGCTATCTAATGCCGTGAAATATAATGTAGAAGGTGGTTCAATTACCATCAAACTTGAAATATTCCCAACGAGTTTTCGTTTTTCAGTAATAGACACAGGGCTTGGAATCTCTTCAGATAAACAACAATATATTTATGAACCTTTCAACAGGCTAGGTACAGAGAACTCCGGAATCGAAGGCACAGGTATCGGGTTAAATATTACTAAAAAACTTGTTCAGCTTATGAATGGAACGGTTGGCTTCACAAGCGAACAAGGTGTAGGTTCTACTTTCTGGATTGAATTCCCAACCATTGAAAGCCAATTAAACACGATGGAAAAAGAACCTAGTGATAATAAATTCGTTGATGCAACAGATATGAACCAAGATCCGAGCCATATTGCTAGCATATTATATGTTGAAGACATGGAAACGAATGCTGAATTGATGTCCATGTTCATAAAGCAAGAAGCTGGATTAGAACTTTTGTTGGCAGCTACGGCGCAAGAAGGCATTGAAATAGCAAGAGAAAAGCAACCTGACCTTATTATCATGGATATAAATTTACCGGGTATGGATGGATTTCAAGCACTTGAACGATTGAAATCAAGCCATAAGACAAGCCATATTCCTGTGGTGGCCTTAAGTGCAGAAGCCATGCAAAGCCATATTAACAAAGGGCTAGAGGCAGGCTTTCTTCATTATTTAACCAAACCAGTAAAGTTAGACCAGTTATTAGTCATTATTGATGAGATTTTAAAATCTAAACAAACGGTACATTAATTTGAATATTCCAATGCAAGAAGTTCAGGATTTCCATAAGGAAGCACATTCTTTTTATGTATATGCTAAATCATTAGCCGCGTCGGATTATAAAAATCCAACTGGCTTTAAAGGGTGGACATTAGATAATATCCTCTCTCATTTATGGATGTGGAATTGGGCAGCAGAAATCTCTTCCACCAAGCCAGAGACACTTCAACTTCATATTAAAAATGTCACGCCTTACGTTCTCGCCGAAGATATGCGTAGCTATGAAACACAATGGTCAAATCATAAATCTGGCCCAGAATTATTAGAGTGTTGGTGGAAATCTTGTGAAACACTTTGCGCTGTCTTTTCTAAATTATCCCCAAAGGATCGCTTAAAATGGGCAGGGCCAGACATGAGCGCACGTTCAAGCATCACCGCGCGTTTGATGGAAACATGGGCCCATATTCAAGCCGTTTATGACTTACAAGGTGTAAAAATATCCTCAAGCGATGCAATTAAGCATATTGCTTATTTAGGGGTAAATACATTTGGCTGGAGTTTCAAAAATAGAAATTTAAACGTGCCTGATACAATACCCTATATCAAGCTCACTAGCCCGTCAGGTTTAATTTGGCAATGGAATGAAGAACAAACAAAAGAGTGTATTGAGGGTTCTGCAGAAGAGTTTTGCCAAGTCGTAACCCAAACGCGAAACATCGAGGATACAAATTTAAAGGTAGGTGGTTCCATTGCCAAAGAATGGATGTCCATTGCCCAATGTTTTGCAGGCCCTCCACAAACACCACCTGAAAAAGGCAGCAGATCAATAGCAACCAATCCTTAAGGTTCTATTTGATAAAAGTTACGAATCCCAAAAGCATATTCGCTTTTTTCCCATCTTCAGATAAGGGAAGTAAAAGCCTAGAATATTTTAAATAATCCTTATTGATCCAAGTAGCAGCCCCAACCTTAATTGTTGGTGTAAGGGTCAGTGCAGTTTTGTCGTAATCTTTCCGAACATCTGTCACTTCAACCCCTTCATGCACCTGCTCAAAGGTTTCTCCAGTACAATCACGTCCCCTTGCTTCAACCAACATTGTCCCAAACAACCGCATGGTTAAACTATAGGGGTCGCTATGAACATCATATAAAAATATATAAGGTAATAATTTTGGGAAATCTAAGGGATCTATATCACTACGTCGTGGAGCAGCACGAGAACCTTTTTTCTCTGTCCAATAATCAAAAAGGATTTTTTGGTCTCTAGAATCTAATTGCATGTTTTATTTAAGTTCATCTAATTACTACTATCCAGCTATGTTTCATCAAATTTGAATTTAAAAAAACGAACCGCTTACTATTTTGGATTATAGATTCATACTATAAGATAACCAACATTCATTAAAGGAAATCTTTCAAAAGGATAGTCTATATACCATTTTTTAGCTAATATTAGATAATCCTTTAATTAGGCTGTACTAAATCCAAAAAGGAAAGCTTTTATGAAGCTCATATCTCTTGAAACATTTGTTGTTGGCAACCCTCCTCCACATTTTGGCGGCCGTTATTTCATATTCGTAAAATTGACAACGGCATGTGGCATTGTGGGTTATGGAGAATGTTATGTAGCAACATTTAGCCCGCATGCCATAGAGAGTTTGATCAAAGATGTTTTTGAACGCTATTTCCTAGATGCTAACCCTCATCACATCGAAAAGCTTATGCGCCTTGCCCATGGTTCTGGATTTAATCAACGCCCAGATGTCACCATGATGGGTGTCTTTAGCGGCCTTGAAATGGCCTGTTGGGATATCAATGGAAAGGCTGCTGACTTGCCCGTTTATGAACTTCTAGGGGGCAAAGTTCATGATAAATTACGCGCCTATACCTATATCTATCCTGAAGGGGAAGATGCTTTTCCACCTGCGGGTCAAAACCCTAAAACCTATTCAGATCCAGAAATGGCAGCCGAACGTGCTACATATTATGTTCAACAAGGTTTCACTGCTGTAAAATTTGACCCTGCAGGCCCTTATTCGGCTTTCGATGGACGCCAACCTAGCCTCACCTCGTTAGCAAGATCAGAAGAATTTTGTCGCCTCATACGTGACGCGGTTGGTGATAAGGCAGATTTACTTTTTGGTACTCATGGTCAATTCACCGTGTCTGGGGCAAAACGTATGGCCAAAATGCTAGAGAAATATGACCCATTATGGTTCGAAGAACCTTTACCCCCAGAAATGCCTGAACATATGGCAGATGTTGCCGCATTCACTTCTGTTCCTATCGCCACGGGTGAGCGCCTATGTACCAAATATGAATTTGCGCGCGTTTTAAACAACAAGGCAGCTTCCATCTTACAAATGAATTTAGGCCGTGTAGGGGGAATTTTAGAAGCGAAGAAAATCGCCAGCATGGCAGAAACATATTACACGCAAATCGCACCGCATTTATATTGCGGGCCAATCGTTGGTGCAGCAAACGTGCAAATCGCTACGTGTTCTCCCAATTTTCTGATCATCGAAAGTATCGAAGATTGGGGCGGCTTCCACGCTGATATTTTAAAGAGCAAAATGCCCTTTGAAGACGGGCATGTCATCCCACCAACCGCACCGGGTTTAGGTGTAGAGTTAGATGAGGCAGTTGCCCGTGCAAACCCCTATCATGGGGACTGTTTACATCTTGAAATGACGAACGAACCCGTTTCATAAGTGCTTTTATTTCGGCCTTAGGAATATGCAGCAGAACGAATGGCCAAGCCATCAGAAATTGCGGAGAAAATAGCTTCCTGCCGGACATGAGCATGGGGCAATGTTTGGGCGATTGCGTTTTTCACGAAACTCATGGAACTACTTCCCCCAACCAAGATAACATTATTTATATCGTGATGTGATAACCCACTTAATTTTATACAATCATTGATTCCGTTCAGAATATTTTCTTCAAAAATTTCCATTGATTGGTTGAAGTCATCTACATTAATACCAAATGACAAATCGCGTTCAATAAAACCAAGAGAGACCGTCTGATCCTTTTCGTATTTATTAAGCGCAATTTTCGCGTCTTCCGCTGTGAAGGCTAAATCATGGCCGCTACGATCTTCTAAAACACGTAACAACCGTTTAAAAGCCTGCGGCACTACCGCTTGCTTCTCCATTTCCTTCACCAATTTTATATTCTCATGGGTATAAGAGAAGGGTATTTTTGCCCAATCTGAAAGGTCATGGAAAAATTTATTTGGGGCGCTTAATTCCTCGTTACTGAAAGCTAGTTTCAACAACTGGCCTTTACCAAGGTGGGGCATGAAATATTTATAATTTATACGATGATCAAAATGCGTACCGCCAATATCCACACCATGAGAGGCAATCACGTCGATATGTCCGAAAGAGCCCCTATTGACGGCTTCATCCCTACATTTAAAAACCGTAAAATCAGAAGTACCACCACCAATATCAACAACAAGCCCGTATTCATTCGCTTTTATGTTATCATTATAAGCATAAGCCACAGCTTCTGGTTCTGTGATAAATTCAACGTCTTTAAAGCCAGCTAGATAAAAGCATTCTCGTAAATCATCTAACGCATCTGCTCTCTCGCCCATGAAGGTAACGGGACAACCGGCGACTGCGCCTTCTAACTCTTGGCCTAATTGCTCTTCCGTACGTTTCTTAATTTCAATTAGAAAGGCAGAAATGATATCATAAAAGTTTCTTCCTTTACCTAAAAGAAGCTGACGTTCATGCATCAAACTTGTACCAAGCACAGATTTTAAAGAACGCATATAACGACCATCATATCCTTCAACTAATGCTTCATTAGCACGTTCACCGATGAGCATCTTTTTCTCTTCTTCATCAAAGAATACAGATGTAGGGATACCTTCACTAGACGCACCGAGAGGGATCCTCTTCACTGCATCACCATCCCAAATTGCAACCGCAGAATTGGACGTGCCAAAATCTATTCCAGCCCACATTTTATTTATCCATTATTTTATTGAGAAGAGTATACGTGTAAAACGCCCGCACTTCATAGGGTATTAACCAGAAGAAAGCCAGCGCCGTTTACAATAGGTTTACAAAGATTTTAATCCAGAAACCGCCTCGGAATTTTTCAACCGCGTCCTTAAAAGATTAAGGGAGCGGCATATGACCCAACATACCGTCATTGTCGTTACCCCCAAAAGGATTTGAGCTATGATTTCAAAAATGGGAAATTGGCTTGAAACACTGAATTTGAAGGTGGCAATGGTTAGAGCATCTAAAGGAAACGTTAAAGACCAAAGTGCCAATGATGCGGGTGCGTTTAGCAACCTCTTCGCATAAGGTAGAAGCACTATAAATATAAATAAGGCCGCATACATCATCATACGTGAGAACATATCTAGTGCACCATTTGTAAGCTCATAATAAGCAAGAAAGATTGTCGCGGGTGGGGCGATTAATATGGTAAATGTTGGGGTTAGCTTCTCTGGCATAGGGGATTCAAAAATTAAACGAAAAACCAACATTATGAACACAATAGCCCAGAATATCATTGCGACACTGAGAAAGAGCCAGCTGAGTTCCTGAAATCCTAACGGAACACCAGCAATAGGAACAACAGCATTTCCTACAATGGGAAAAAACCATGTTGGGTTCATTGAGCTTATAGTCTGTTTGTCAAAAAGCCATCGACCCACAAGAACTGCAGCCAAAATTAGATTGAAGGGTGCTGAGGCACACCACATATAAGTGGCCATATCAAAATCATAAGGCCGTATCCCAATGGACACTAAAAGGCCTGCGATTGGAAATGCCGGAAGAAACATTAATCGTGCAGTTTGTCGAAAGTCATCTGTTGCATCACGATAGAAAAAGAAAAAACGCAAGACAAATAAAACAACTAACCCTGCGAAAAGCATAAGTGATAGTGCAACTATCACTTCCCCAATGATACTAGGTAATCCCATCATAGAATGACCAATACGCCACGCGACCCCTAAACCCGCAATGCCCATAACAGACGTGAATAGACCGGGAGTGAAATTTCCCACCCAATTTTGTAAGGCTTGTGAGTGTTGGATATTCATAATTGGAACCTATATTTTAAATCTATGCATTTTATGGGAATGCTTTTAACCGCTTACAGCCATAGATTCAATCAATCCTTCCTATAGGCCTCAGATAGAAAAGATTGATCATCTTTTAAACCGAATTTGTTAACCCACCATCAATACGTAAATTTTGTCCTGTCATATATGCTGATTCCGATGATGCAAGATAAGCAATGAGTGAAGAAACCTCTGCTGCCTTGCCATATCGACCCATTGGAATACGGGCGCGTCGATCTTCTGTTTCTGGCAAACTATCTATGAACCCAGGAAGAACATTATTCATACGGATGCCCTCTTCTGCATATTTATCCGCAAACAGCTTGCTAAAGCTCGCTAACGCAGCACGAAACACACCTGAGGTCGGAAAAAGTGGATCCGGTTCAAAGGCAGCAAAGGTTGAAATATTAATGATTGATCCGCCACCTTGTGCCGCCATGATCGGGGCAACAATACGCGTTGGACGAATGACATTTAATAAATAAACCTCCATTCCATCATGCCAATCATCGTCGCTGATTTCCAAAACAGGTCCTTTTGGTCCGTGGCCAGCTGAATTAATCAAGACATCAATCCGCCCCCAACGCTCCATCGCTAAATCTACAAAATTTTGTAAATCAACAACCGACCGATTTGACCCTGTCACCCCTAGCCCATTTAATTCAATAGCAAGCTCTTCACCTTTTCCTGACGAAGATAAAATACCGATTTCATATCCTAAAGAAGACAGATGCCGTGCCGCGTCTGCACCCATACCACTGCCACCCGCTGTTATTAACGCTACTTTTTTCGCACCCATTTTCCTCACTCCTAATAATAATTTTTGTTATCAATCTATGATTACAATATGGTCCACCAGCTAAGCCTTGACCAATCATACTTCATCGCATCATACTGTAGAAAAACTACTGGCTTAGGAGTGTGAAGGTTGCGAAATTCAAATTTAAATGCGCTGCGTATGTTTGACGCGGCAGCTCGTCATCTAAACTTTCGAATTGCCGCAGAGGAAGTAAATCTAACCCAAGGTGCTGTCGCACAACAAGTTCGCCATCTTGAAGCGGACCTTGGAATCAAACTGTTTCATCGAAAAGCCCGTGGCCTAGCCCTAACAGACATGGGGCGCACCTATCATCACTCAATCCGTAAAGCATTAGCCATCATTGACAATGCAACACAGAAGTTGAAACCCCAAAACACCTCTATCAAGTTGAGTATAACACCATCCTTTGCATCAAAATGGTTTGTCCCGCGCCTTAGTAAATTTTCTAATGCACATCCAGATATTGACCTACAAACTATTGCCAGTGAAGGTTTGGCAGATTTTAAATCTGATCATGTTGATATTGCCATTCGTCAGGGCCATCCCCCGTTCGCAGAAGATCTTTCTGTTGAACTGCTTTCTCTAGTTGATCTTTGCGCGGTGTGTAGCCCTGATTATTTAAAAGGGAAAATATCACCCACGCAACTCACAGACTTCACCAAAGAATCCCTCATCCAAGATAGTCATAAACATTGGGACCATCTGTTTGAAAGGGCTGGAATTGAACCCCTACATCGTGTTTTACAGTTTAATCAAACCGCACTTGCGATGGATGCTGCCGTGAATGGGCAAGGCATCGCGCTCGCCCCACGATTACTGATTAGTGCAGAAGTCGAACAAGGAAACCTCATTGAATTGTGGCAAGATACCCACAGGGATCAAGAGGGTTTTTATATTGTTTGCCCAACCCTCACAAAAAATAATCTCGCAAGAGCTAAAGTGATCCAATGGTTATTGTCAGAAAATTAAAACCATTTTTAAAATTTAATGATTTGATTTGGCAAAGAGCCGAACTATCTGTTGTCCATTACGGTTTGCACGATGATATTGATGTGATCTCTATGAACCCTTTAAAGAGGCGAAAATCAGCATTTCAAGAGGAAATACTTTAAATGACGAAGTTTACTGCTAGCATTGAGACACCGCTCACGAAGATGTTTGGCCTGCGTTTACCAGTGATTGCCGGAGGTTTAATGTGGTTATCTGATGCCAGATATGTCAGTGCTGCTGCACGGGCTGGTATTTTAGGGTTTATTACAGCAGCAAGCTTTCCTGATGACGATGACCTTCGAAATGAAATCCGCAAATGCCGTGAACTGTCTGAGGGCGCCACATTTGGTGTGAATGTTTCGATGCTTCCCAAATTAGTGCCCGGTGAAAAAGTAGAACAGGTTTTTCAACTCATCATTGATGAAGGTGTGAAGGTTGTTGAAACATCTGGGCGCAACCCAGAAGCTTATCTGCCGATGTTAAAAGAAGCAGGCGTTAAAGTAATTCATAAAGTGCCCGCGGTTAAATATGCGGTTAAAGCACAATCCATTGGGGTAGATGCCGTTTCAATTGTTGGTGCAGAATGTGGCGGTCATCCTGGTATGGATATGATCGGCAGTTTTGTTAATGCCGCCATGGCACTGGAACAACTTGAAATTCCATATTTAATTGGTGGCGGCATTGGTCATGGCGCCCAAGTTACAGCTGCATTAGCCATGGGGGCCGTAGGGGTGATTATTGGAACAAAGTTTCTGGTTTCTGAAGAAATATGGGCACATGAAGGCTATAAAAAAAGGCTAATTGATGCGAAAGAAACAGACACTGATTTGATTATGTCCAGCATTAAGAATACTGTGCGTGCTTTGCGTAATAATACGACAGCAGAAGTGCAAAAAGTTGAACGTGAAGATCAAAATGTGACCATTGAAAAACTTTTGCCCATCGTCAGTGGTAAAATTGGTAAAATTGCCTATGAAATAGGAGATTGCGATCTTGGTGTATTATCAGCAGGACAATCCTTGGCATTTGTTCGCCATATTGAACCAATTGAAAATATTGTAACCGCGCTAGAAGCTGAAGCTTTGAAGGCTCTTAATCATGTTCGATCTTTAAACGCATCACAACTAAGGTAATTTCTGAATGACCCATTCTGATTTACTCTTAAGCCATGCCCGTTCAACTGGAACCAAGTCCCTTATGCGCAAATTCGTCCAAATGATT
>CBFCZA010000004.1:0-23668 GCA_965602285.1 uncultured Curvivirga sp.
CTATTGTTTTATTCTTCGGGAGCGTAAGAAAGTGGCCCAAACTAGTACCATGAAAAATCCATATGAAGTCCTAGGTGTTCCTAAAGGCACATCCGAGGCAGATTTAAAAAAAGCCTATCGTAAGTTGGCAAAAGAGCTTCATCCGGACTTGAATCCGAATGATACTATTGTTGAACAACGATTTAAGGAAGTTTCTGCGGCGTATAATTTCTTGTCTGATAAAGATAAGAGAGCCCAATTTGATCGTGGCGAAATTAATTCTGACGGATCCCAACGCGCAGGCTTTGGCGGTGGCGGCTTCGGCGGCGGCGGTTTTGGCGGCGGTGGTTTCGGTGGCTTTGGCGGCGGTGCAGAAGATATCTTTGCTGATATGTTTGGGCGCGGCCGTGGAAGAGGTCAATCCAATACTGTACGTATGAAGGGTCAAGATGTTAATCACACAATAAGTGTATCTTTTGAAGATGCAGCGCAAGGCATTAGACGTCAGATACGTTTATACGACGGACGTAATGTGAATGTGAATGTTCCAGCAGGAACTGAAGATGGTCAATCTTTACGCCTGAAAGGCCAAGGTATGGCCGGAATGGGCGGTGGTGAGAACGGAGACGCATTCGTTGAAATTCATGTGGGCAAACATTCTTTCTTTGAACGTGATGGCAATGATATCTTTCTTGATCTTCCTATCACTTTGGCTGAGGCTGTGATGGGGGCAAAGGTTAAGGTTCCTACCATTTCGGGATCTGTTTCTGTGAACTTGCCTGCTGGGTCAAATACTGGCGGTACTTTGCGGTTAAAAGGAAAAGGGATTGCACCTAAAAAAGGAAATCCGGGGGATCAATATGTAAAATTAAAAGTGATGCTTCCAGAGAAACCCGATGCAGAACTTGTTGAGTTTATCGAAAAATGGTCAAAAGATTATGACTATGACGTGCGCAAAAAAGCCGGATTGGAATAATTCGGCTTACGCCTAATTTTCACTTTAAAACTAACTTCCTGCAGCCCCTAATCCAATGAGGGTGAGGACACGTGAAATGAAGCGTTGATTTTCCGGGGCGCAGACTTCGGTTTCGTCTTGTACCTTATGATGTGGGACCGGATAATTTTCATGTGGTTTTAAATCGTCTAAGATATCAGAAAGGTCACAGTTGAGGGTTTCTAACATCTCTTGCTTTGATTTCTCCAAAAGATCCAATAAACGATAACCCCATGGGGCCTGAAGATACAGTGGTCCTAATTTTGGTGATAGAGTAAGTCCCAAACGTTCTGTTAACGCACCTACAGTATGTCCTTTTAAATCTTTACATAGGTGCCAATTACCTGTTTCGGCTTTAACGATGAACCCCATATCTTCAAGGTTGGTTATGGCGTAAGCCATCATCTCAGGTCCAAGATGTGTTTTTATGGGCAATTGACGATCTGTTAAACCCGTACCCATTTTGGTAGCCAATTTAAGTGCGTGAAGAACGGAAATAATGGCAGTTAATTTATCGGTTGGTGCGACGCTGTCTTTGGTGATGCGCCTACTTCCTGCTCTCCATTCGGGCATTGCTGCTGTGAATTCGGCGCTGAAAAGTACAACAATCCAACTTAAATAAACCCATAGTAAGAAAATTGGAATTGTGGCCATCGCACCATATATGGTTTCATAAGTTGGAAAGTTTGTGATGTAAAAAGCGAAAATATTTTTTAACATTTCCAATAAAATGCCTGCAACTAAACCACCGATTAGGGCATCTCTTTTTCGTACGGGAAAATTTGGTATGAGGAGAAACATTATGGTGAAGCCAATAGACTGCAAAACAAAGGGCAGGAATGCCAAAAATCTTGCTAAGGGGCCTGTAAAATCTTCTAAACCACTGGTTTGCGCATAGGCAAAAAGGGCAGAGCTTATCGAAATATTAGCGCCAAAAAATAGAGGACCTAACGTTAAAATAGCCCAAAAAACGAGAAGTCTAGAAATAATGGCACGGGGTTGCCTCGCGCGCCAAATATCATTGAAAGTAGATGATATTGTAACCAGCAACATGATAGACGTTAAGCCGAGAAACAGAATACCGATAACACTAAGACCGCCTTGTGCTTTTGCGGTAAAGTTTTCTAGATGCGATTGAACGGCGCTACCAATTTGGGGTACAAAATTTTTGAAAATGAAATCCTGTGCTTGATCCTTTAATGAATCGAAGGCGGGGAAGGCTGCAAAAATCGCAAAACTTATGGCAAGTAAAGGAACGATAGCAAGCAATGAGGTGAAGGTCAGGGACGCGGCACGTTGTTGCATTCGGTCAAAATGAAAACGCTGAAATACATAGCGGGCAAATTTGAAAAAAGTCATCAAACCTTGTTTTTCTATATTTGAACGAGGCATTTTAGTTTGAGGCATATTTTGATTAAGGGGCTTGTTTGGTGTTTTGCTCATAAAAGTTCCGCTCGGCGCTAAGATTCGTTAGATAAGTTGTTGAACTCGATTATATATATGATGGGCTGTAATGTCCCAAGTAAAAGAAATCTAGGTATGAATAGAGGTTAATAAGAATATTTGAAAGAAAGCACCTCTCTTCCTTTGACGAAGCTGCGAAACTAGCTATGATGCTAAGCAGAATTTACTGCGGGATAAAGAAGAGGTCCAAGATGACAAATCCGGCTCAGCTAATGGCTGGCAAAAAAGGCATTATTTTTGGTGTCGCCAATGATAAATCAATCGCTTGGGGCATTGCAAAGGCTCTTGCGGAACATGGTGCAGATATCGCCTTCACTTTCCAAGGGGACGCGTTGGAAAAACGTGTACGCCCACTTGCTGAATCTTTAGGGTCTGACACTATTCTTCCGTGTGATGTTACCGATGAAGCGAGCATGGATGCAGTCTTTGAAACATTAAAAGAAAAATGGGGCAGTATCGACTTTATGGTCCATGCTGTTGCCTTTTCTGATAAAGATGAATTGAAAGGCAAATATCTTGATACTTCGCGGGATAACTTCCTACGTACGATGGATATTTCTTGTTTCTCTTTGACGGCACTCGCTCAACGTGCTGCACCATTGATGAATGAAGGTGGTTCGATCATCACCCTGACTTATTACGGTGCTGAACGTGTGATGCCACATTATAATGTTATGGGTGTTGCGAAAGCTGCACTTGAAGCAAGTGTACGTTACCTAGCTGCTGACATGGGTACGCAAGGTGTTCGTGTGAACGCTATTTCTGCTGGTCCTATAAAAACATTAGCCGCAAGTGGTATTGGTGACTTCCGCTTTATCCTTCGTTGGAATGAACTGAATGCACCTTTAAAACGCAATGTTACAATTGATGAAGTAGGTGGCGCAGGATTGTACCTTCTGTCTGATTTAGGCTCTGGTGTTTCTGGTGAGGTTCATCATGTTGATTGTGGATATCATACTGTTGGTATGGTTGCGATTGATGCTGCTGAAGAATCTGCTGAATTGTTAGAACAAATTAAAAGCCGCTCTAAGAAGAGCTAAGCTGCTTATTTGAAGAAGTTAGATATAGTCGAATTGAAGTGTATCTGCTTAAAAATATGACGACAGAGGCCGGCTTTTTGCCGGTCTTTGCCCATATAGGTTTTGACGTTTGTCTGAAATTAATTATGTATTTCAGACAGGATAGAAGAAAGAAAAGGGGACGGATATGTCTGGCAATGGTTTTGGTCATCTGTTTCGTTTCACCACTTTTGGTGAAAGTCATGGTCCATCAATAGGATGTGTTGTGGATGGTGTTCCGCCACTTGTCCCTATTTGTGAGGCCGATCTCCAAGTCTATCTGGATCAGCGTAAACCCGGTACTAGTAAATATACGACCCAACGTCGTGAGCCAGATGAAGTTAAAATTCTTTCTGGTGTGTTTGAAGGCAAAACAACGGGTACAACTATTGGATTATTGATCGAGAACACAGATCAACGTTCCAAAGATTATTCCGATATTATGGATAAATTTCGCCCCGGACATGCAGATTATACCTATTGGGAAAAATACGGCATTCGTGATTATCGTGGGGGCGGGCGTTCTTCTGCACGGGAAACAGCAATGCGTGTTGCTGCTGGTGGTGTTGCACGTTTATGTCTAAATCAGTTAATCGATGGCGGTGTGAAAATACGCGGTGCTGTGGTGCAAATGGGGCCGCATAAAATCAATCGCGATAATTGGGATTGGGATGAAATTGGGAATAATCCCTTCTTTTGTCCGGATGCAGAGGCCGCGGTTAAATGGGCGGAGTATTTAGATGGCATCCGTAAAAGCGGTTCTAGCTGTGGTGCGGTGATCGAAGTCCAAGCTAAAGGCGTTCCTGTTGGCCTTGGTGCGCCTGTATATGATAAAATGGATACGGATATTGCCCGTGCCTTTATGTCGATTAATGCAGTAAAAGGCGTAGAAATTGGTGCTGGATTTGATTCTGCATCCCTTACAGGGGAAGAAAATGCAGATGAAATGCGCATCGGCGAAGATGGAAAACCTATTTTCACAAGCAATAACGCTGGTGGTATTCTTGGTGGTATTACTTCGGGTCAGGATATTGTCGCGCGTTTTGCTGTGAAACCGACCAGTTCTATTTTGACCCCCCGAAAAACGGTGACGAAAACAGGTGAGGATGCAGATATTCTAACCAAAGGGCGTCATGATCCATGTGTTGGCATACGTGCTGTTCCAGTAGGTGAAGCAATGATGGCATGCGTTATTCTGGATCATTTTATGCGCCATCGAGCGCAATGCGGTAGCTAACTTCATGACAAAACCTAGACTACAAGCCCTGACCCATGCTGATTTGGGTGGGATACTTGCGTTAAATGCGACCACGGGCTGGACTATGAACCGTGATGACTGGCTAACGCTTTTGACTGCAACAAGAATGATTGGCCATAAGACTTCTGATGGGCAAGTTGTTTCGTGTGCAGCATTAGCCCCTTTTGGACCTGATAAAGGATCAATTGGTGGGGTGATTGTACATCCTGATTTTCAACGCCAAGGTTTGGCTAAAGAAGTGTTGGGGCGTATTGTCGATTTGTTGCCTGCAGATCAAGTTTCTTTCTGTTTGATTTCTACGCCTACGGGCGTGGGACTTTATGAATCGTTGGGATTTAAAGTTGTTGATGAAATTTGGCGTGGGTTTGCCCCCAGTTTCACAATTGATGCGGCAGAAGGTTTGATACCGAAAGGGTGGATGATTAAAGATTCATTACCTGTAAAAGACCTTGGAAATATCATTCGATTAGACGAAGAACTTTATGGTGCACCACGCATAAAAATGATCAAGCGTAGACTAGGACAGTCACCTGCACGGGCTTTTCTTTACGACGATGAAAATAACTTAAAGGGCTATGCGCTTGGCTCTCCTCAGGAGGGCATCACTGTGATTGGTGGTGTTGCTGCCCCAAATGACGATACGGCGTTGGCATTGGTGCATTCCATTACGGAACGTTCTGATGCACGCTATCAAGTGGATATTCCTTGCCGCCATGACAGTTTTATAAAACGTTTAGAAAAAGCGGGATTTGAATGGGAAAGCAATAGTCCTATCATGGTAAAAGGCGATTGGGCTATCTCTGATCATTGGGATCAGTATTTTGCACTGTCTACCCAATCATTTTTGTAAATGACTGTCGTCGCTGGATAAACTGAAAAGCGCGGCAGAGCTAAATTCGCGGCGATAGAGCACCATCACGACGAAGGTTGATATCGCGATAAAAGCAATAGGGTGATAGAACCAAGCCAACCCCGGTAAACCGAAGAAATAGGCGCGAAGCCCCCGATTGAAATGCTTTCCGCCATTGATGCTTAATAATGCTATTTTTTGCGCATATCGTTCTAACTCCACTTTAAGGCTATCTTTTGGCGGGGCGCTTCCCACAAGAATTGAGCAATAGTTGTTCAGTCGGAAGGACCAGCCAAACTTAAAGAAGGCATGCACAAAAATAATCATCAAAAGTAAAACTTTAAATTCCCAAAGGGTAAGTTCTGTTTTTGCTGCATATGGAAGGCTATTTAAAGCTGACATGGCAATATCAGCATTTGAAAGAAGAGCAAATAAGCCACCTAAAACAAGGATGCTTGTAGAAGCAAAAAAACCGATACCTGTTACCAAGTTCCCTAAAATTGTCGTATCTACCATGCGCATATCACGCGATAGCATTTGACGCATCCATTCAAGGCGATAATGGCTCATGTGTGAACTAAGGCTTTTGTGATGCCATTTACTATTATCAGCAAAATATTGGAAACCATACCATGATATGAGAAACCAAATGATGGCAATTATATCAAGGATTGTCATTTTTAATGGTAAATCAAAAGCCATCATCGGATCTTTTATCTTTTCTTTAAGGAATTAGAATTTTTCGATACGAGAAAGCAAATCTTTATTTTCCCAAATCGGCTGCCTATCTTCAATGAGAACTCGATGCTTTTCATGGTCTGAATTAACACTTACTTGTACCCATCGTGGGATAAGTTCATTGTTCAGGTCATCTAAAATCATAAGGGCTAATTCTTCCAATGAATATGTTTCTTCATCTTTGAAATTATGAAGATAGAGCTCAAACACATCGGATCGAAGAAGTAATTTATCTGGCACATAATATATATTAACATTTGCCAATTCGTCAGGTAGCTTCGCACTTAAGGCAACCAAATAATCTAAAGAGCTATTTGTGTTTTCTTTTGTTTCCAAAGTAAATCGACGTTGGGTATCCAAGCCATATTCAGAAGGTTCTTGGGCGGGATCTTCAAATTTTAAATTATCATCCATAATCTTAACCGTTTGTTATATTAATAGCGCCGCATTAAACGGTAACGCTTTTCCCTAGGTTAGCGGTTTGATCAGTAAATGTAACTGGAAAATTGTCTGCAACATGAAATCTTATTGTTCCAGTCAATCCTAGGGCGGTGATGGTGTTACCAAAGAGGGCTCTGATTTCATCCATCATCTCACGTTCTACGGGGATATGGCTACGTAACATGAGGTCGATGTGGCTTCTTGTTGCCAATCCATCTAATTGTAAGGGACCCATTTTTTGGAAGTTCGTTTCAATCACAAATCGCTTAGCAACATCATCATTTGGGGTCGATTCGGCTTCTTCGTCGGATTTATCTTTTAAATAAAGCCATAAATCCCCAAGATCTCCATCTTGTTGGACGGGTATACCAAATACTTTCCAGTCTTGGCCGGCGCTATCTTTGGCCTTTCTGGTTGATTGACGAATTGATTCGGTAAGACGATCTCCTGTTGTCCCAGGAATTTTATTTGAACCTGATTTCCCTAACCAATTTTCCAAGGCCCCTCCGCGTAAAGTAGATATTAAAAATAGCATGCTGCTTGCCATTTGATTGTTCGGTTGGGGCAAGGATTGCATGATCTGCTGAGCTGCTTGTGGGTTGCCTGCTTGGATCATTGTCATAGCTTGTTTTAGTCCCGCCCAACGTTCTTGCATCGAAATATTATTTGATATGGGCTGCATTGCTGTTGGTTCGGCTAAAGGCAATAAAGTTAAAATAGATCCTACCGGTAATGCTTGATTTGTGGGTAAGGTCATTGCCCCAATAGGGGTTTGAACAATGCTGCTTCCTGCTTGGCTAGCAAGTACAGTGGCCTGAAGGGGAACCCCTTGTATATTTGATATGGGAATGCTCCCTAATTGTGGAACTGTGATCGGTTGGCCTAACGAATTTTGCGTAGGCATTTGGATGCCTGTGATGCGAACAGAAAGGTTTTGGTTCGCAGCTATTGGCCCGTGGTTGCCTTGCGTGGTTGCATTTTCTCCTTGGGGAAGCAAATGGGATACCGATGATTGGGATAGTGTTTGCCCAGTGATCTGGCTGCCCTGGAGCGTTGAAAGTGTTACGGGGGTACTGCCCGATGCATGTGCAGTATTGGTTGCGACATTGGAAGGTGCTTGCCAAGAGAGTTGCAAGAACTGACCTACTGTTGACGTTTGCCCTGTGGTTTGTGTTGGCGTAGCAGCATTCGCCCCTAAAGATAAGGCCAATGATAGTTGCGTATTCGCAGGCGGCAAATTCTGACCCGTGACGGTTATATTTCCAAAGGCTGTTTGTAAGGTCGATTGATTTGCTACTTGCGCCCCTGTGGGAGGCAATATTGTCCCACGAACCACTTGTCCCGATTGGAGTTGGGTTGCCAATTGTTGGGGTAAGCTTTGTTGGGGCTGTGCGAGTGTTTGTTGTGTGGTCGTCGTTGGGGGCGATGTGGTTGTAGTGATTCCAGCACCTGCATTGCCCGTCCCTGCATTGCCAGCCGCAGTATTAGTGCTACCGCTTGTCGCGCTACCTGTAGCATTTGTAGGGAGGGGCGGTGGTATGCTGCTCACGATCAATCCTTCACATTTCTGGGGGGGCCAGAATAATTCAATAAATGATACTATAGCATATTCTTATTCAAACTTCAGGCCAAGTTGGCTAAGTCATTTGATAAATAGGTTTAAACTTGATCTACAGTTCTAATTTGGGCCTTCGGATGAATTTCATTTTGTGACATGACCACGGTTAATGGACGGAAACGTTCAACGACAGAGCGCACATAAGGGCGGATGCCCGGACTAACCAATAATGCTGGTGTTTCGCCCGCCAAAGCCTGTCTTTCAAATGCACTTCTAACGCGCCCAATAAAATCTTGGAGTTGAGATGGAGGCATTGCTAATTGTTTGTCTTCCCCTTGACCCACAATTGATTCTGCAAATGCTTGTTCCCAATCAGGTGTTAGTGTGATCAAGGTTACGATACCTTCATCATTTGTGTTTGCATCAGATAATTGGCGAGCAAGGCGAGAGCGAACATGTTCCGTTATTTGGGTAATATTACGTGTATAGGCCACTGCTTCTGCAGCCCCCTCCAAAATCGTAGGCAGGTCACGAATTGAAATACGTTCAGCCAATAGATTTTGAAGGACACGTTGTAACGCGCCAAGGCCTACTTGGGCTGGAACAATGTCTTCAACAAGTTTTTGTTGAGAATCAGGTAATTCTTCTAATAATTTCTGTGTCTCACCATAAGAAAGCATTTCAGACATATTGTCCTTCATTACTTCTGTTAGATGTGTGGTCACAACAGTAGATGGATCCACTACAGTGTAACCTCGGAATACGGCTTCTTCTCGTTGAGTGTCTTGAACCCAAACTGCAGGGAGACCAAAGGTGGGTTCTACTGTTGCTTCGCCTGGTAAGGAAATTGTATCGCCGCGTGGATCCATAATTAAATGCATATTAGGGCGTATATCCCCACGTCCCGTTTCGATTTCTTTCACCCGAATAACATAAGTATTGGCTGGTAATTGCAAGTTATCTTGAATTCGTACCGCAGGCATCACAAAACCTAGGTCGCCCGCAATTTGACGTCGTAAGCCTTTGATCTGATCTGTAAGGCGATGTTCACCTTCTGCGTTAAGAAGGGGTAATAAACCATATCCCAGTTCAAGGCGAAGAAGATCAATTTGAAGGGCTGTTGAAATAGGCTCTTCTGCAGGGGCCGACGCAGAAATTTCTTCTTCCTCTGCCACTTGGGTCGCTATACTTTCTGCCAGCTTCGTTGCCTCGTTTCGTTTATTCATAATCCATGCAGCAACTGCACTTCCTGCTGACATGATAAGAAACGGCCATGCTGGCATATCTGGGACGATGCTCATTAAGAACATAAGGCCAGAAACAATGCCCAAGGCGCCGGGATATCCAGATAACTGTCCGACAACAGCTTTTTCCATACCGCCTGTGATACCCGCTTTTGTAACCAAAAGACCGGCAGCAACAGAAACGATAAGGGATGGAATTTGGCTTACAAGACCATCGCCGATAGTCAGTAGTGTGTAGTTTTGTGTCGCTTCGCCAATAGGCATGTCACGTTGAACAACACCAATAATAATTCCACCGATTACGTTAATGAAGGTAATGAGAATGCCAGCAACGGCATCTCCTCGTACGAATTTAGAAGCACCATCCATTGCCCCAAAGAAGGAGCTTTCTGAGGTTAAGGCTTCGCGTCTTGAACGGGCATCATCTTCCGTAATAAGACCTGCTGATAAATCAGCATCAATGGCCATTTGTTTTCCGGGCATCGCATCCAAAGTGAAACGTGCTGCGACTTCTGCAACGCGGCCGGCACCTTTGGTGATCACGATAAAATTAATGATGACCAAGATGGAAAAGATGATAATACCAATAAGGTAATTACCGCCAACGACAAAGTCACCAAAGGCCTGAATAACGCGGCCGGCTGCTTGGGTTCCTGTATGCCCTTCGGATAGGATTAGACGTGTAGAAGCAACGTTTAAGCCCAGCCGCAACATGGTTGCAATGAGGAGCAATGTTGGAAAGGAGGTGAGTTCCGTTGCAGATTGAATGAAAATCACAGTTAACAAGATCAACACAGAAAATGTGATTGATAAGGCTAGCGTGAAATCCATAATCCAAGTGGGTAAAGGGATCAGTAAAAGGATAAGAATTGCAACTATACCAAGGGGCATGAACAATTCTTGACCTTTTAGAGAGGTTCCGAATTTAGAAAGGTTACTTGGACCCGTAACCCCACCAATAGGTGAAGGACTACCAGTTGGGTCTGGTCCTGTAGAGGAAGATTGTGGGTTTTCTGAATCTGACATCGTGGTTCACATCTATGGACGAAATACAGGTTTAGGCACTTGCATTCGCATCAGGGATATCAAAGCCTTCCTCGGTATAGAGTTTTAATTTATTGCGTAATGTACGGATGGATATTCCTAATACATTTGCAGCATGAGTTCTATTACCTAAGTAATGATCTAGTGTATCGATAATCAAATCTCGTTCTACATCCGCAACTGTTCTTGCTACAAATGGCCCATCTAAAGGGGTTTCCTCTTCGCCAAATGTTGGTGAAGTAGGTGTAGCGGTTGCAGGTGGTACTGACGCAGGTGCTACTGCCGCTGGTGTAGCAGCCAAGGGTGTAGGCGTAGGCATAGTTGGTTTTGCACCGGTTAACATGATGGCATCTTCGTTAATTTCTGTACCGATTGCTAATAATATAGCGCGATGCATCGTATTTTCTAATTCCCTGACGTTTCCCTGCCAATGATGTTGATTTAACTTATCCATAGCCCCTTGTGTTAAGGGGCGTTCTTCCACTGCATTTATTTCAGCATATTTTTTAGAAAAATGTTTGCAAAGTAGTGGGATATCAAGAGGGCGTTCGCGAAGGGCCGGCAATTGAACATTCACTACATTTAAACGAAAATATAGATCTTCTCTGAATTTTCCATCCTTGATGTAATCTTCCATGAAGCGGTTCGATGTCGCAAGGATACGTGCGTCGATTTTAACGGGTTTATTGCCACCAACCCTGTCTATTTCACGTTCTTGTATTGCGCGTAAAAGCTTAGCCTGTAAGCGTAGGTCCATCTCGCTAATTTCATCAAGAAGCAAGGTGCCGCCATTGGCTTCTTCAAATTTTCCTATTCGTTTGGCTATGGCACCAGAAAAGGCACCTTTTTCATGGCCAAACAACTCTGATTCTAAAAGGTTTTCAGGAATCGCTGCGCAGTTAACGGCAACAAAAGGGCCACCAACTCTACGGCTTTTATTATGAAGGAAGCGTGCCATCACTTCCTTGCCTGTACCAGATTCACCAGTGATTAATACGGATGCATCAGAAGGGGCGATTTGTTCGGCCAGTTGGATCACTTGTTTCATCGCAGGATCGCGATGGATAATTGCTGTGTCTTCTTGTGCTGCGGCCTCTAATACTGCTGCTATCAATTCAGGGTCTGGAGGAAGGGGGATATATTCTTGTGCGCCGACACGTATTGCATTTGCAGCCGTGGTTGGGTCTGTTCCTTCCAACCCACAGGCAACAACAGGTACATGGATGCGTTCGTTTTCAAGGTGGTCGATGATCGACCCTACATTCATTCGAACATCAATCATGATGAGGTCGGCACCTTGGCCACTCCTTAAATTAATCAATGCGTCTTCAATTGAATCTGTGGTCGCAACTTTAGCACCACGTTTCATAGCAATTTGAACCGCTGTGGTCATATGACCTTCAAGAGTTCCTACAATTAACAGTCGCATTTTTAATTTTCTCACTCATTATTGCGCAGCTATGCTGCATTTTTATAAGTATTTTGACCTAAGCGAAATAATTCACTCTTTGTGACGGTGGCAGAATTGTATTTAAAAGCATTTCAAGGCGGCGTGGGTTTTCTTGTCGCCCAATAGAAGCAGCCGTCATTAAACAAAGGTGACTTAGTAATAGATCTTCAGAGGACGTACGTTCTAACTTGCTTGCTAAAGGCGTGAATACAACGTTTGAAAGTAAAGCCCCGTAAAATGTGGTTAACAAGGCGACAGCCATAGAAGGACCAATAGTTGAAGGGTCTTCAAGGTTACCTAGCATTTGAACAAGTCCAACCAAGGTACCAATCAATCCCATCGCAGGAGATAAATCAGCAGCCTTTTTAAATACGCCGACTGATATGGCATTTCTCTCTGCTGCAGCTTGAATATCACGTTGTAAAACCCGTTCTATTTCATCACCATTACTACCGTCGATAGCCATGCTGAGACCTTGCTGTAACAATTGTTGGTCTTCGACACTTGGAAGGTAATTTTGTAAGGCTAAGACCCCCCGAAAACGCGCGATTTGTGCCAGTTGTAATTGTTGAAGAGCAGCTTCATGTGTGTCGGTTGATCTTCTTAGAAACAACTTCCCTAAAGAAATACTAGCCCCAACAACGTCTTTGAAAGAGAAGCAGGCCATTGTGACACCAATGGTACCGCCTATAACGATGAGAACAGAAGGGATGTCAATGAATGCTCCGGGAGAGCCACCTAAGAAAATAGCCGCCCCAATAAGAGAAAGAGACCCTAAAATACCGAGAATAGTAACGATATCAATGGATAGCTTTGCATCCGGCTGTGTTAACGGGCGGTCACCACCACCTACACTATCTACCATTGCTTTTCATTCTCCTGCCCAGCATTTATACTTATGGCGTTTTCCATAAGTAAGAACTAATTATGTTGCTGTTTTTTCTGATTTAATAATCTCTGTCATTGTCACGCCTAATTTGTCATCTACGACAACAACCTCACCACGTGCTACTAATCTGTTATTAACGTAAATATCAATGGCCTCACCAACTTTACGATCAAGCTCCACAACGGCACCACGACCAAGTTTAAGTAATTGGCTAACTTGCATATGTGATTTGCCAAGTACTGCGGATACTTGAACAGGGATTTCGTAAACGGCTTCTAGGTCACGGGCGCCACTTGGCAGGGCCAAAGCTGCAGCACGAGGATCTAACGCTTCACCAAAATCTTTTTCTGCCTCAAGTTCTTGCAAATCCATATCGGTGTTTTGATCGTTAGCATTGTTGTCTTCATCACTCATCATTCGCTTGGCTCCTCTGGAATCTCGGCGTTAAGATGTTGATCTTCGCCATTCTCCAAATCAACAGGTATTAATTGTTCTTCTACTGGCGTTTGTGTTGGTTCGGCAGGTGCCTCTTCCAATGGCTCAGCTATAGGTTCTTCTATTACTTCAGCGGAAATAATTGGTTCAGGTGAAGGTTGTTGTTGTTTCTCAATCGTTGCTTCAACCTCAACTTCTTCATCTTCTTCTAGGCCAGCATTCAAATGGTTTTCTAGAAACTGATCTATAATTGAATCCATATCCGCTAAGGCTGCTGCTATATTTCGTTCGGCACTTCCCCGGCCCCAATCAATTTTAATATCGGATGCCCCTAGGTTTTCACTTGGCGCGTAAATAATTCGGCCTTCAAAACCTGCCTCATGTGCAACAGCCGTTATTTTCTCTTCTAATACTGATTGTAAATTCGTTGGTATCGTAATGTTTATGCGACCCTTACTTTCTAAAGGGGCTAAGCTATTATAAACTAGTGCTTTTATTTCATCCATTCCATGGGCAAGGGCGTAACGTGGCATCATCTTTGATACCAACCCACTGGCAATACGTGCTAGCGCTGCTGCTTGGCTTTCGTTTGCTAAGGATTGGCGATCTTGTAATACAGCTAGATGACCTGTCATAGTTTGAAGTGCCGTTAAAGTTTCCTGTTCTAATGACTGATGCGCTTCTGTATTGCCTGCGTTGCGCCCTTCTTCAAAGGCTACTTTTTTTGCTTCCGCTAATTCTTCCTCAGAAAAAGTTGGTGGTGGAGGGGGAGCCTCTGCTTCTTCTTTTTCAATGCGTACCCGCTCTTCTTCATCGGATACTGCACGCTTCTTTTCCTCGTCAGCAATTTGCAGATCAGACTTATCCAACTCGTCAAACGAAGTTGTGAAGGTGAATGGTTTATATTTAGTGGTGTTACTCATTAATTATTCTGCTTGTCCAATATTAGTAAATTAATTCGTCTTCCGAACCACCTTCGGAAATGACGATTTCACCTTTCGCTGCTAGATCTTTCGCTAAGTTAACCATCTCCATTTGTGCTTCATCCACATCTTTTAGACGTACAGGACCCATTGCGGCCATATCTTCACGTAAAATTTTGGCAGCACGTTCTGACATATTTCCAAAAAACAATTCTTTGATTGATTCAGATGCACCTTTGAGGGCCGTAGAAAGTTTGTCTTTATCAACGGCACGTAACAAGGCTTGAACACCAGCAGGATCAAGTTTTTGTAGATCTTCAAATGTAAACATGAGGGCCTTAATACGTTCAGCTGAATCACGATTACGTTCTTCAAGCAATGTCATGAATCTATTTTCAGTATTTCGATCTAAGTTATTGAATATTTCTGCCATCATTTCATGGCTATCACGGCGTGCTGTCCGTGCTAGGTTCGTCATGAACTCTGTACGTAAGGTGCGTTCAACATCGTCTAATACCTCTTTTTGAACCGCTTCCATACGTAACATACGCATGATGACTTCCATGGTGAAGCTTTCCGGTAACGCCCCTAATACACGCGATGCATGATCTGACTTTATTTTAGAAAGGACAACGGCAACTGTTTGTGGGTATTCGTTTTTCAAATAGTTGGCTAAAACAACTTCATTCACATTAGCTAACTTATCCCACATGGTACGACCAGCAGGGCCGCGAATTTCTTCCATAATTGTACCAACACGTTCGTCTGTTAGTACCTTGTTTAATAAGCGTTCTGTACTTTCGTAGGAACCAACGAGGCTGCCTGTCGAAGAAAGTTGTTCGGCAAAGTCGATGAACAGACGTTCCACTAAATTCGAGGAGATCGTTCCTAAGTTAGCCATGACCTGTGATAGTTCACGGATTTCTTCATCATCCATAATTTCGAATAATTTAATGGCATACTCTTCCCCGACCGCAAGCATCATCACTGCCGCTTTATCAGGGCCCCCTAAACTTCTATAATCTTCCCGAACCCGCATTTTCTTTAACCACTATTCTAATTTTTGACTAAATTTCTATTAGTTGTTTTCTTGATGCATCCAGTTTCTAATAATCGCAACAGCTTCTTCAGGATGACTTTCAATGATTTCACCAATTTTGCGCATGGAGGAGGCTTTTACCTTACCTTCGATTTGTGCAATATCAATCATACTATCGAATTCGTCGTCTTCTTCAAAATCCAAATCAAGTCCCGCCGCTGGTACGCCCGGCTGGCCGCCTGCGATAATAGGTTGGCCAGATTGGTCTGTTAACAACACTGTTTCTTCAAGTTTGTCGTCCGTAGAAGTATCCAACATGCGGTTCAACAACGGGCGAACAACCAATAGAATAACAAGGATTGCCAATAAACCCAAGATCAGAGTTTGTGCCAACCACTTGATGTCTGCGGCAGTAAGACCAAAATATGTTGTTTCTTCATCTGCTGCAGATAATGGCAGTTCTGCGAAACGCATATTAACGATTTCAACAACATCGCCACGAAGTTCATCAAAGCCAATGGCAGATTTAACCAATGTTTCGATTTGTTGTAGTTCATCGCCTGTACGGGGTTGGTAAACGAGCTCGCCTTTTTCGTTATCTTCGGTAGGCTCTCCACGGGTGTAATGCCCGTCAATCAATACTGCAATTGAAAGCTTATTAACCTCTCCAACATTTTTTACTTCGTTGGGGATTGTTTTTGTAATGTCGTAATTATTACGCTCTTCAGTACGGGTGTTCTGTTCGCTCTTGCCACCACCAGTTTCTTCATCTGGGGCACCGGGTAAATTATTGCCAACGGATACGTTGTCCTGACCAGCTTCTGTGGAGCTACTGCTTTCTTCTACCGCCACGTTAGAACGTAAAACCTGACCCTCAGGGTCATATGCTTCACGATTGATGACAGATTGGGTGAAGTCCATATCTGCAGTAATTTCTACGCGAACTTTACCAATGCCCATTGTGCGCTCTAGTAAATCTTGAAGATTACGTTGCATACGTGCTTCGTATTGGCCTTGTAAGTCTAGTGAATCTTCACCACCAGCGCTGTCTTCTTCGCCGCCTTTATGCAGTAAAGTACCTTGATCATCTACGATGGAGATTGCAGAGGGTTTTAAGCGAGGAACCGCCGTTGCTACAAGATGCTGAATCGCTGAGATTTGAGATTTTTCTAGGCGCTGTGGGCCCTTCATTTTAATGATGATAGAGGCGCTAGGGTCTTGTAGATCACGACTGAAAAGTTCACGCCGTGGCAATACCAAATGGACGCGCGCTGCTTTAACAGTGGTCATTGATGTAATGGTACGAGAGAGCTCTCCCTCTAAGGCACGAACGCGATTGATCTCCTGAAGGAAGCTGGATGTACCAAGAGTCTCTTCTCTGTCAAAAATTTCATATCCGATTATAGATCCACTAAGGCCTTGTTCAGCCATGGATATTCTAACATCTCCAACACGTTCTGCAGGGACGAAAATCTGACTTCCATTTTGACGGACTTCAAATGGGATGCCTTGACTGGCAAGCTGAGTGCTAATTTCTTGTGTGTTTTGGGCGTCCAAATTTGAATAAAGGAGGGACATGTTGGGTTCCCCAAAACGGGTAGCCAGGAAAATAATGAAACCCAATACCAACAAGCTGATACCGGCAATGACGCCAACACGGGCAGGTCCCATCTTTCTAATGAACTGAATAAATCCGTCCACAACAATAGCCTCTCTCTTTTAGGCAAGACCTAAAGTACTTTTGGGTCTACATAAATTTATTCATCACCGTATCCTGTTTCAACTGCGCAGTTTTAAAGGGGTACAGGCGAGTTTAATTAGTGCATTTGCCTTGATAATATTACAACCGATTCTAATAAAATATAGTCTATTCCATTATGTTAATTTAGGAATAATAACCGATTCTGAAAAAAATGAAAAGGAAAAACAGGGCAATTTTTGCCTAGTTGGAAATAAATCCAAAAACTCACCTAATATTCGAGTATGTTTTAGGCGCTATACCTACAGTAATCATGTGTATTGATAGAATAGTTTATCGTTTTGTAAGTAATATTAAATATTCGTAAAAGAAAAGAGCCCCGACAAATATGTCGGGGCTGAGTGGCGGTAGGCTCTTAACTATTACCGCTTGGTTCGAATAAGTTCTTCTAGCATCTCATCTGCTGTTGTAATTACTTTTGTATTCGCAGAATAAGCGCGTTGAGTTACGATCATATCAGTGAATTCCGCGGCAAGATCCACTGTTGAGGATTCAATTGAAGATGCCGCGATAGATCCTGCTCCACCAGTACTTGCGACATGGGCAATGCCTTCACCAGAATAATCTGTTTGAATGAAAACGTTACCGCTTTGCTCTTGTAAGCCATTGGCATTGGCAAAAGTACTTACCGGAATTTGATACAGGTTACGTGTGGAACCATTGTCAAATAGGGCGGATACAACACCAATCTCATTGATAGATACACCTGTTAGTGATCCGAATTGTTGTCCGTCTTGGCTATAAGTGTTGATTGTGCTTGCTCCACTGAACTGACCAAGGCCTGTTGTGGTATCTACTGTTCCGAAGTTCAAGTTGATTGCAACTGCATCAAGTTGCGTCCCAAGAACTGCATCATGATCTACTAATACTTGCATGATGCCAGTCGTGCCGCCGCCATCTGCACCAACATCACCACCAGCATTATTTGCTGTTACGGCTTTTAAGCTACCGTTCGGATTAAAGGTGACGGTGCCTAAGGCTATGGATTGCCCTGCAAGAACCATATCGGCTTGTGTGCCTGTGGTGATTTCAGTTTCTGTATAGCTGTCGTTACCACCAGAATCCGCAAGTGTACCGTCATTATTTGAATCGGGATCAATGAATTGTCCGTTATCAAGAGTAGCTGCCATTGTCCATTGATCGGCCGTTGCCGTTTTGGTGTATGTCACCGTCATTGTTCTTTGGCTGCCTTGGCGATCAAAGATCTGCAAGGCGATATCAAAAGTATCACCCGTCGCGGCATCAGAATTTAAGTTTGCGCTGATGTTATAATTCTGTGTTGGGATAGGGTCAGCGGACTGTGCGGAAACGTTAATAACATCAAAGGATGATTGTACGTTTGTTGCGTTGAACCCAGTGTTATTTGAGTTTGCGCCCCAGCCCGTGAGATAATATCCAGCCGAGTTCACAAGGTTTCCATTTTCATCTGCGCGGAATTCAGCTGCACGCGTATAATAAACAGAACCATCACGAGACCACTCACCTGTTGTTACGTCTTGTGTAACGCTATCTGTTACCGTGAAGAAGCCATCACCTGTGATCGCCATATCTGTTGCAGAAGAGGATGCTTGGAGTAATCCTTGAGCATCATATTCACGCCAAACCTGAGATTGTACACCACCTGAACTGTAAAGTGTAGGGGATGGGTTTGCAGTCACCAAAGTAGAGAATTTAGCTTTTGAAACTTTGTAACCTGTGGTGTTTACGTTGGCAATGTTATCGGAAATCATAGCCATGGCTTGGCTATTCACAAACATTCCTGATACGCCTGACCTTAATGCTCCGTATAAACTACTCATTTTTCTTCTCCTCCGTCGCTTGTTCTTAATTCTGTGACAGTTATGGGCGGAAATTAACTGTCAAAAATGTTTTAAGTATTTGAATTGTGCTCGGTACTAATTAGTCGCGCTTACAACCCCAGTTACTTTCCCTAAATCAATGCTTACGTCGCCTAATAGAAGGTTGGTTTTACCGTCACCGTAATTGACGGCATTAACTTCACCTGCGTAAGAATATTTAATTTCATCAATTTCGATATCATCTGCATTCACTGCTTTTACCTCGAAGAAGTAATTGCCTGTTGGGAATGATGCGCCTGTATTTTGCAGGCCATCCCAAGCGAAACTATTTTTGCCCTGGGCTTCATCAACGGGCGCTGAATAAATAACATTCCCATCGTCATCCATAACGAATATTGCTGCTGTTTTAGCTTCTTCAGGTAGGGTGAACTCTAATGTTTTTGTTGACCCCTCTTGGAAGGTGAACTCGTTATGATCTACCGTTACCGTTTTGCCCATGTAGTTAGCGGCGTTTGATGCTTCACCAGACTTTTGTAATGCAATCAAATCTTCCAGTAGGCCGCTTTGGGCAATGTTTTGCTCAACATTGGCAAAGCTTACCAGTTGGTTTGTAAACTCATTTGTTTCCATAGGAGACAATGGGTCCTGATTGGTGAGCTGAGTGGTGAGGATTTTCAAGAAATTATCGAGGTCACCAGAAAGGCTGCTTAATGCGCTTCCTGATTTTCCTTGGGCCGATGCGGCCTGTGTAATTGATTCGATACTCATTATTTTCTCCTCACTCTACTCTCAACTAGAATTCCATGTTAACGGTTATTAGACTTGGATGTCGTAATGTCCGTCATCATCGGCTTGGGCCTCTTCTCCCAATCCGAGCATGGTTGATTTTGTATCTTGCGTTCCATCTGCTTCTTCACCGTCCAAATTAAATTCTTCGTCAGATTTTTTATTTGGGCCAGATCCGTTTGCAAATTGGTTATACGCATCTCCTTGATTGCCCAGATTAAAGCTTAAAGAACTTGAATCTGTTTGCATTCCGGCATTGTTTAAGGATTGGAGTAACGAATTGGTATCGCTTTTAAGCATATCCAATGTCTCTTGTTTCTCCGCGGTGATGACAGCGGTCATTTTACCATCCTTTGCCATTTCCATCGTTACTTCAATACGACCTAAATCATAGGGGCGAAGTTGGATTTGGATTTTATCTTGTCCTTGCCCTACGGCACGTTGAATATTTACCGAAACTTGATCAGAAACCAATTGCGGCGGGATATTTGGGCGTGTTGAAGGGGCAGTTTGTGCTGGCGTTGCTGTTTTTTGCACTTGGCCATTTTGGCCTTCGATTACCATGCCGCCTGTGGCACTATCAACGGATGCTATTTGACCCGAGTTTCCAAACAAGCTTGATGGGGCTGGATTGGAAGAAGCTAGGGGTGCTTCTGTTGGTTGTGATCCTAAGGCTGTAGAAGCCGGTGAAAGCAGTGTGCTAGCCGGTTGGGCCGTACTTGCTTGTGCAGAAAGTGTTTGGGCTTGTTGTCCGGTCAAATTAGCTTGTTGCTCACTTTGACCATTGTTTTGGCTTGCGTTGCCATTGGATCCGTTCTGGGATTTAGCATCGCCGGCACTTGTATTTCCTGCAAGCTTAGTAGCTTCTTCTGATGTTTCTAAAAGCATGTCTGCCACAGAGGTGGTTTCGCCGGTGGCAGAATTTGCCTGAGTGGATTGTGCTGCAACGGCAGAATTTGCCGATAGAACATTAGAAGGTTGGGACGTTATGGTCTCAACCTTTTCTGTAACCGTAGCTTTTATGCCAGAATTTGCATTTTGTTGCTTTTGTAATTTAGCAGGATCGATATCAGCTGTTTCGAGAGGTGTATTGTCCCCTTTAGTGGCTGATTGTGCGTTGTTAGTATTAAGCTTATCTGTCGATTCAGATTTAGTGGCAGTATTTGCGTTTTTCCCGGATGTATTTTCGGTAGCTCCCGCTGTAGCTTGTCCTGTTTTTTCAATGTTTTGATTGGCAGTAACGAGTCCATTAACAAGAGGTGTAGAATCTTCATTTTGTGAAGCATCATCCTCATGATTCTCTCTATGCTCAGAATTATCATCATCAGCAAATTGATCATTATCAGTAGGGTCATTTGAATCTACGTCATTGTCATTGTTTATGTAGTTTGAATCGTTACTGGCGAAGTCATACTCTTCCGACTGCGCGCCTTCTGGTATGCTGAGCTGCGAGCCCGGACGCGAAAACGTAATATTAGACGGCAGTTTATCTTGTAACAGATTGGCGAAAACCATGCTGTTACCAGAACCGTTATTACTTCTCGTCTGGGAGTTCTTCTGACTACTCACAGGGGAGAGCTGATCAAATAAATTATCTATTTGTGCGCTCATGTCCATTCCTCATATTTTTAATTCACGAGATAATAAGCAAGGAGCGGGCCAGTTTTAGGTTCTTGGCAGAAAATAAGGCTATATAATTACATTATGAAAGTGTGATGTTTTGTTTTGCAGGAAGGTTTGTGTCTGCATGCTTTCATAGGCGAGTGGGGCTTTAGGGAGTTAAATTGAGGGGGCTAGTTAAGAAAGTGGACGCAGAATATCGACTGCAGAGTCCAGGTTAGGCCTTATGGGCGGTTGCAAGGCAGGTTGACATGCGTAAAAGGAGGCAACCTGCTATTACATTATCTCTTATTTAGACAGTATGATCTGTATTTCGAGAACGGCCTAATGTTGATTCTTGGATTAATTCGTCGAACTTACTGTTCAAATACTCAACAAGGCTTTCTGACGGAATCCGTTGAATGACATTGTCTGTATCTGGTTGCAAAATTTCCAAGTAAAAAACATCAGATTCGTTATCGAATCCAAGTCGAGTCTGAAAACCATCAACTTTTAAATTTTGAAAAGTATCTAATGTTGGTGGGTTGTCTGGACGACTTTCTCTTTGCGATGCATCATCTTCACGCGCATTTGATTGGGCGGTCTCTGTTGCTGCTGTTACAACACTGTCTGGCACTTTTTGCACAGTTTCAGTTGCACCAGCCTCAGCTGTTGCACCAACATTTGTTTGAGGCGTCGATGTTTGGGGCAGGTTTACCTGCGGTGTAAATGCGATATCCATGGCTGTTTCTCCTTCAGCTTCTGCCTATGGGTGATTGCCTTAACGAAGAAATAATACTATAAGTATTTGTTATGTAATATTAAATCTTCAGCTCACATATATATGGTGCATTGCATTTCTTGCTCTGCGGTCCACGATGTGTAATCTAGGTTTACATACTATACGTGAATTGCTCTTCTTTTTCAAGCCTTCTTACTATCATGCTCTTGTTTAAAGGTGTATGTCTGTGTAACTACGGGGGCTAATATTTAATTTTATGTTGTTTTTAAAATTAAAACGTCCACATTTGTATGAATCATCTATAAGATATATGTAAATACGAAATTATTGCTCTGGAGATATTTGATGCCTTTAAGAATAAAATTACCAACAAATGAAAAGGTAATTATTAATGGTGCTGTACTGGAAAATGCAGGTGATGCTACCACATTGGTAGTCCATAATAGGGTTGATATTCTTCGCCGAAAAGAAGTGATGAATGAAGGTGATGCTATTACACCTGCACGACGTATATATTATGCTTTGCAATGTGCGTATCTTTTTGAAAACGATCGAAACGAATATCTCACGCTTGCAAATAAATTATTGCGTGAGTATGAGGAGGCCGCTCCCAGCGCAGATGAAGTTATTGGATCTATCGAAGAGAAGCTTCGTGCTGAACGTTATTACGATGGTTTGAAAAATACATTAGATCTTATCGATCATGAAACACAACGGTTTGTTTCTGTAGGACTTATGCCTGAAGAGGAAGAATAGTAATTTCTTCTTTTAACACTTTGAAGCAGGAGGGCCGCATCATAGTAATGGATGCGGTTTTTTTTGTTTCTTAATTAATTTAGATTTCAGTGTCTGTTGGTTTTTGATTCGTCGGGGCTGCAGTGGCGTAGGGATTGCTTGCTGATACTGGAGGGGTTTCGCTATCGGGTTGGGCATTGTTTTCCATAAGCCCGGCTCCAATTTGGCGATTGATATTAATAAGAACTTCTAGTTTTTCGTCGGTAGGTTTGCCGATGATGTCTGTGGAGCGTTTGTCTATAAAGTTGGATAGGCTAAGAAGGTTTTCTCGAATTTCTTTGGGGACGCTACATTCAGGATCAACAAGTTCAGACTGAAGGATGGTCCATATGCGCCAGTTAAGTCGGCATTGCTGGAGAATTTCTTTTTTGTCGCCACTTTGACGTGCTTGTTCAAGTCGTCTGGCCATTTCAATAAGTGCCCAGCCCTCAGCTTGTGGGCCGGAGCCAATATTCAGAGATTTTTTCTGTTGTGAAGCATATGGATTTTTCACGACTGCACCAAACCTTTTGACCTAAATCTTCATAGTTACATTAAAATTTTAAGTATCATATCAAACTTATAATGATACATTATATATAGATTCTGTAATTCACGGCAAGTCAGTCTGTGTATTTCCTGCATTTTTTTTAAAAAACACTTACTTGCCTCGATAGATTACCTCATTTTATTCTAAATAAATATAGTTTATAAAAAGTTTACTAAGCTTAGTTGTGATTTTTTTGCTATGACAGTGAAGGAGGCTTGCAGCATTGTTTGCAAGGCTGATAATTGTGTCGCCGCCTGTGCTGTATCTGCGACTGTTATTTTATCCAATGATATTT
>CBFCZA010000005.1:0-23573 GCA_965602285.1 uncultured Curvivirga sp.
GGTTCTTTCTACCACCTTGTAGAACTTGAGACGTTGTTATTACAACGTTTAGGCCCTGCGTGTGTTGCTGCCTATAATGCCTTTACCATGTGTATGGAAATGCCAAAAACTGCATTTTTAGCCATGGATGCCCGGCATTGTGCAGGGGCAGAGATGGCTGAAATGATGGCGTATGCGGCTTCTGTTGGATCAGAAAGGGCAAAAGCAAAAGGGGAAGGTGTCGTTGGATTTATTGGTAATGCCACTGATGCAACTGCCCATTTCTTTGGTAAAGATGCAGGTATGGGAACAATGCCACATGCCTTAATCGGATATGCAGGTAGTACGTTAAAAGCTGCTGAAATGTATCATGATGTTTATCCAGATGAGCCGATGACCGTTCTTGTGGATTATTTCGGCAAGGAAGTCAGTGATTCATTGGCTGTTTGTGAAAAGTTCCCTGAACTTGCGAAAGATGGACGATTAGCCTTTCGTTTAGATACTTTGGGCGGGCGTTTCTGTGAGGGCTTAGACCCTGCGGCTTCTTATGCGGTTCTTGAACGCCATGCTGCACATGCTATACGTGGTTATCGCACAGAGGGTGAATTGCGCCACTTAATAGGGCCCGGCGTTTCTGCAGCCGGTATTTGGCATTTAAGAGAAGCACTTAATGCTGCGGGTTATGAGAATGCCCGCATCGTTGCATCTAGCGGCTTTGGCCCTGAAAAATGCCGCATATTAGCCTTAGCCGATGCCCCTGTTGATGTGGTTGGATCAGGTAGCTATTTACCAGAACGTTGGTCCGAAACATATGCGACGGCAGACATTGTCGAGTATGACGGTGTTGCACGTGTTAAGGTCGGTCGCGAATTTCTACTCAAATCCTAATGCGTTAAATATCTGGATCTGGCGTGCTGTTCAGACCTTCTGCAAAAACTAATCCAGTGTCTTCTTGTAAACCATGAATGAGCAGTTCTAGGTTTTCTAGGTTTGCAGGGCCATATCTTTTGAGAAGGGCTTCTTTTTTATAGTCAATTTGTAGATGTTCACCTAAGTCGTGATACAGGGCCGTTATTAACTGAATAAAAGAGAGATCATCAAATTTCCAGTCTTTTTCTGCACCGGCAGAATCCCTGTCCATATTTTGATTGAAAAAATCAATCATCCACAATCGGCGTTGTTCCATGTTTTGAAAATATTGGCTGATATAAATAAGAATGTCGTTAATGATCGCATGTGCAGAAGCAGTCCCATTGATCTTATGCCAATCCACAATGTCACTGTTGGCCTCCTTATGCTGATCAACAAGGTCTTGTGCTCTTTTTCGATATTCCTTCATCAATTCAGGCCCAACCATTTGCAATAGCAGGGCGGAGAATGCGGGGATGATCTGACGTGAAAAAGAAATATCCTGCGTTGCAGGTTCGCCGTATGGTGCTAATAAATGTGCAATGTTGCGTACCATCAACCGTTCAAGGGGATGGGTTCGCATTTTTGCCCAATAGGCTTCTTCCGATGCCTTGGAAATATCATCCCATCCATTGAACAAAATGGATTGTAATTCTTGATCTTGCCATGATTTGAAAGGTAACAGTGCATTCCTAATTTCATGTGAACTTATGGTTATTTCAGGTGATCCATCGGGGCCAAGTAATCTGTTTTCAAGGACTTGTAGAATGTCACCAAAAATGGAGGCAATTTTATCAGGTCCATACCCTAATCCTGTTTCTGTGGATGGTTGGTTATTACGATCGTGATGAGATGCACCTTGGTTAGATGGCCCAGATTTTGACATTTTAGTGATATTCCCAAATAAACCCTGTTTTTTTACAAGAACCCCTGATTTGACCTACTTTTTGCGTAAGATAGCTTGACAGTTTGGTCGACGGGATTACAACCTTTTTAAGTCTACTCTGTATCGGCGTGATCTGCCAAGTATATAGATTAAGATTAGTTTTAAGACGCATTGATTTAAAAATTAGGACGTTATCGTAATGACCGACCACTTGAAAATTGCACTTGCACAGCTGAACCCAACCGTTGGGGATATTAGTGGTAATATGGAAAAAATTCGAAATGCCTATAACACGGCATCGGATGGTGGTGCTGATCTTATGGTAACTGGTGAATTGGTGACATCTGGCTATCCGCCGGAAGATTTGGTTTTGAAACCCATCTTTATGGATCGGATTGAAGCAAGTGTTCGCAGTATTGCCACGGAAACTAAAGGGGATAAACCCGCCATTGTCATTAGCACACCATGGCGAAAAGATGGACTGCTTTATAATGCAATTCTTTTGTTGGATGAGGGGGAAGTTAAAGCCTTTCGTCCAAAATGCGAATTGCCAAATTATGGTGTTTTTGACGAAAAACGAATATTCACTGCTGGGGAACCTATGGGGCCTGTTGGTTTCAAGGGTGTCGCATTAGGGTTATTGACCTGTGAAGACCTTTGGTATGACCATGTGGTTGAATGTTTGGAAGAAACAGGCGCGGAAATTTTACTTTCTCCAAATGGTTCACCTTTTGAAATGGATAAGTTGGATGCACGCATGAACCATGCTGTCGCACGGGTGAAAGAAAGCAACCTTCCGCTGGTCTATGTGAATCAAGTTGGTGGTCAAGACGAACTATTATTTGATGGTGCTTCATTCATTTTGAATAAAGATTGCAGCCTTGCAGTGCAAATGTCGGGATTTTCTGAAACCGTATTACTGACTGATTGGGTACGTGGTGATGATGGGTGGTCGTGCAAGACTGAAGATCTTCATGCACCGGCAGAACGCTTGGACGCTGTTTATCAAGCGATGGTTCTAGGGCTTCGTGATTATGTACAAAAAAATGGCTTCCCCGGTGTTGTGTTAGGAATGTCCGGTGGTATTGATTCTGCCCTTTCAGCAGCGGTGGCTGTGGATGCATTAGGCCCTGAGCGTGTACATTGCGTGATGATGCCGTCGCCTTACACCAGCGTTGAAAGCTTAGAAGATGCTGAAGAAGCTGTTAGTATGCTGGGTGTTAAGCTGGATGAAGTTTCTATCGGTCCTGCAATGACAGCCTTTGAAAATATGTTGTCCCCTTTATTTGAAGGGACCAAGGCAGATACAACCGAAGAGAATGTTCAGTCGCGTTCGCGTGGTTTAATCCTTATGGCGATATCTAATAAACTTGGATCGATGGTTCTTACCACCGGTAATAAATCTGAAATGTCCGTAGGCTATGCAACCCTTTATGGTGATATGTGCGGTGGATATTCGGTGTTAAAAGATATTTATAAAATGGATGTGTTTGCACTTTGTAAACTTCGTAATCTTGGGAAAATTAAAGATAGTTCCATGGATCTATTAGGCCCTGATGGACCTGTGATGCCGGAACGGATTATTTCCAAGCCCCCATCGGCTGAATTGAAACCTGATCAAAAAGATGAAGATAGTTTACCGCCATACGAAATATTGGATGATATCCTTTATTGTATGGTAGAAGGTGAAATGAGTGTAGATGATATAGTAGAACGCGGCCATGATTTGGCTGTTGTTCAAAGAATTTGGCGTTTGCTGGATTTGGCTGAATATAAACGTAGACAGGCGCCTCCGGGTGTGAAAGTAACATCACGTGCATTTGGGCGTGATCGCCGCTATCCTATCACGAACGCTTTTCGCCGTGCGATTTAATCTAATTATCGAATGAAGAAACAGGCCTAACAATTGTTACCTGTATTAAAATTGAAAGTTTAAGAGAAAACATATGACTATTAAAGTTCGCTTTGCCCCTAGCCCTACTGGTAAAATTCATGTGGGAAATGTTCGTGTTGCTATTATGAACTGGTTATTCGCACGCAGTCAAAATGGCATCTTTCAACTTCGTATTGATGATACTGATGAAGAGAGATCTACCGCGGAATATGAACAAGGTATTCGCGATGACATGACGTGGTTGGGTCTTGAATGGGATGAAACATTCAAGCAATCAGATCGTTATGACCGCTATAATATGGCATTGGACAAATTAAAGGCGGATGGGCGTTTATATGCATGCTATGAAACCCCAGAAGAGCTGGAACTTATGCGTAAAGTTAAGCTCGGCCAAGGTAAACCACCTGTTTATGATCGTGCAGCCCTTAAACTAACCCAAGAGCAAATTGCAGATTATGAAGCGGAAGGCCGCCGCCCACATTGGCGTTTTAAATTGTTGGATCAAGCCGTGTCATGGGTTGACTTAAATCGCGGCGATACTAATTTCGAAGCGGGACATTTGTCTGACCCTGTGTTAGTTCGAAACGACGGACGTTTTCTTTATACTATTTCTTCTGTTGTGGATGATGGTGAAAATGATGTTACCCATGTTATTCGTGGTGAAGATCATGTGGTAAATACCGCGGTGCAGGTTCAGCTTTTTGAAGCACTGGATTTTAAAGTTCCAGGTTTTGGTCATTACCCATTAATGATGGGGGCTGACGGAAAAGGTCTTTCTAAGCGTTTAGGCAGCTTATCTATTGAAGATATGCGTAAAGATGAGTTCAACCCGCAGGCTTTAGTTGCGTATCTTACGCGCCTTGGTACATCGACGGCCCCTAGTGCCGATGATGATATGAAAGCTTTAATTGATAGCTTTGAAGCGGGTGCATATGGTCGTGCTAGTCCACGCTATGAGCCTGAAGAACTTCAAAATATCAATGCGAAATTTCTTCATCAAACTCCTTTTGCGGACATTCAAGGAAAGTTGGCATCCATTGATGAGCGTGCTGATAACGAGATGTTTTGGGCTGCTGTTTCTGGAAATTTGAATAGTATTAATGATATCAAATCTTATGTTGATATTTGTTTTGGCGATATAGAGCCAATTATTGCTGATGAAGACAAAGAGTTTCTTGCAACTGCAGCTGGCCTTCTTCCTGAGGATGACTATGATGAAACCACATGGAAAACATGGACAAGTGCAGTGAAAGAAGCAACTGATCGTAAAGGAAAAGGATTGTTCCTACCGTTACGTAAGGCATTGACAGCACAGGAAAATGGTCCTGAATTACGTGACTTATTGCCAATTATTGGCAAGGACCGCGCAGCTTCCCGTCTTAAGTAAACGGGCTAATATTCGTCGTAAATATCCGTTATTCGGATGATCTGGAAATGCTAGTTTCTGGGTATGTTAACTAATTGGAGGTCCAAATGACTGCATTACTTGATAATATTGATCCTGATGGATTGTTAGAATATTCCGTGGTCTTTACCGATCGTAGTTTGAACCATATGTCACAAGCTTTTCAAGATGTGATGCGCGATATCAATGAAACATTATGTTCTGTATATAACGCGGAAACATCTATTGTTGTTCCTGGTGGGGGCACCTATGGGATGGAGGCTGTTGCTCGTCAATTTGCTAAAGATAAGAAAACTTTGATCATTCGTAATGGATGGTTTTCTTTCCGTTGGACACAAATTTTAGAGATGGGCAAAATAGCTTCATCTTCTACAGTGATGAAGGCGCAACGCCAAGGTGATGCCGCTGACTCTCCATTCGCACCTGCTGCTATCGCTGACGTTGTGGCTGCTATTAAATCTGAAAAGCCTGATGTGGTATTTGCACCGCATGTAGAAACAGCATCAGGTATGATTCTTCCTAATGATTATATGAAACAAGTTGCTGATGCAGTTCATTCTGTTGGCGGTATCTTTGTTCTGGATTGTATCGCTTCTGGTTGCATCTGGGTTGATATGAAAGAAACTGGCATTGATGTTCTAATTTCGGCTCCTCAAAAAGGGTGGAGTTCTTCCCCATGTGGTGGTCTTGTTATGTTGAATGCTGATGCATTGGCACGACTTGATGACAGTACAAGTGATAGCTTTGCTGTTGATCTAAAGAAATGGCACCAAATCATGCAAGCTTATATCAATGGTGGTCACGCATATCATGCGACGATGCCAACAGATGCATTAACTAAGCTTCGTGATGTTATGTTGGAAACCAAAGAGTATGGTTTTGACAAGGTATGTGTAGAGCAACAGCAACTAGGTGATCAAACCCGTGCAATGTTAGAATCTCATGGATTTAAATCAGTTGCAGCAGAGGGTTTTCAAGCCCCTGGTGTGGTTGTTTCATTCACGACTGATGTCGATATCCAAACAGGTAAGAAATTTGCCAGTCAAGGCATGCAAATTGCTGCTGGTGTTCCTTTACAATGTGATGAAGGTGAGGGCGATCAATTCCGCACTTTCCGTCTAGGTTTGTTTGGCCTAGATAAAATTCATAACGTAGAACGAAGTGTTAAAAGCTTGAGTGCGGTTTTAGATAAAATTCTATAGGCCATACATTCTACAAATATTAAGGCCAGAAGGAATTTTCTTCTGGCCTTTTTTTGTGGCTTTGAAAGTAACCAGAAATAAAATCCCTAAATAATATACTGTCTAGTTTCTACTTAATTTACGGAAAACCCAATTCGCAAATAGCCCTGCAAATACAGCTATTAAAATAGCAGCGATGCCATGCAGGGCAGGGAAGTTATGGGCAAGGCGAAAAACTTGTGCGCCAAAACCCAGTTTATTTACAAATAGTGGTGTGTTTTGTGCAGCAATTACTTCACCTTCTTTTAGAAGAAGAGTTTCAACACGGTATGTGCCCGTGGGTACGTTGGCAGGAAAATGAACCATGGTTCTGAATAAATGTTTTCCACGCATTTCTACCCGTGATGGTCGCTTACTATAGAGAGACATTTTAGTTTTATTTCGAACGAGAGCTTCGCGAAAAGGTGCTGCTTCTTTCACCGTAACATTGCCTGGCGATGAGAAACGTACGTTATAGGCCCCTATTTGATGCCTATGTCCCACGGTCGAAACCACACGGCCCATGGCGCCATCTGTGGCTGCAAGGCTATAGAAGGAGGGGACGTGGCTGAAGGTCATAGATTCTTTATTTGCCCAAACGCCGCTGATTTGGCTTTTTTTACGAACAATGATTTCTTCTGTGGGGCCATGGACAATGACAATAACATCGCCCTCTCCAGTGACTGAACCGAACAATAATAAATTTGTACCAGTGAAACCAGTTGTGATCGCGACAAGATGGTCCGAAAGGTCCGCGACAAGCGTTTCGGCCTTTGCTGAAAAAGGCTGAACTATGAAAGTTGCTAATAGCATAGTTAGGGCTAAGGAAAATCGCATCTTAGTTACCGCCTGACATGCTGATGCTGTAAAGATCATCTGGGGTTAATATCAGATCAAATAGTATTTTAATGCAAACGATCAAAACCATGGCTGCTAATAATCCACGCAACTGTTCTCCGTTCAGTTTTGCCCCTAAGCGCGTACCAACCTGTGCACCAACGACACCTCCAACAAGTAATAATACAGCAAGTACAACATCAACGGTTTGGTTCATATATGATTGTAAAAATGTAGCATTTGCGGTGACAAAAATAATTTGGAAAAGTGATGTTCCCACAACAACTGATGTAGGCATTCCAAGAAGGTAAATCATGGCAGGTAGCATCACAAAACCGCCACCTACACCCATAATGGCAGATAAAACCCCAACGAAGGCGCCAATAGCTAATGGAACGATAGCACTGATATAAAGGCTACTTTTTTTGAAACGCATTTTAAAAGGAAGGCCATGCATCCAATTATGTTGGTTTTTCTTGCGCCGCTTCAGGGCACCCCCACTGCGTTTTCTTTTAAATATTGTGTTTAATGTTTCAAACATCATCAAGGCGCCAATTGTGCCTAGGAAAATGACATACGATAATTTAATAACAAGATCTATGAGACCAAGTGCTTGCAGCCAAGCGAAAACAACGACACCAGCCGAAGAGCCTACAATACCGCCAACGAGTAGGACGCTCCCCATCTTGAGGTCTACATTCCCTCTGCGCCAATGGGCTAATACACCTGATACGGATGAAGCGATGATTTGATTTGCTTGTGTTGCAACTGCAACTGTAGAAGGAATTCCCATGAATATAAGAAGAGGTGTAAGCAGGAAACCACCACCAACACCAAAAATACCCGACAAAATCCCTACGCCAACACCCATTCCTAAAATGGCAAAGATGTTTACAGACATCTCGGCAATAGGAAGGTAAATATACATGGATGGCTCTTCTTTTACTTTAGGGAGTATTTAAGTCTGTTTCTTCTTTAACTTTAAGGAGTTATTTGATCGTAGTGGTCAAAGTAATAACCTTTCTACATATACCATGAATTTATGGAAAATATAGAAAAACTTTGCAAAAAACTATAGGTTTGCGGTAGTAACAAACCATAGGATATGAATAGGAATAGATAATGAGTGAAGAATTTATGGATCTGACAGGAATGCGTTGCCCAATTCCTGTTTTAAAGGCACGAAAAAAGATGAAAACCATGTCGACGGGGGATGCTCTTGTCATTCATGCGACAGATCCTGGTGCGGAAAAAGATTTTCCCGCATTTTGTGATAGCCAAGGACATCAATTAATATCAAGTGAATGGCAAGGTGATGTTTTAGTCTTAGGAATTCTTAAAGGTTAACCTTTACGTTGGTAATGGTTATGCCTCCTATGTATCGTGGAACATTCCACGTTTAAAGACTTCTGTTACTGATACAGCTAGGTGATCTTCGACTACGACAACATCGCCACGCGCGATCGGGCGACCTGCTACACGTAATTCAATGGTGTCCCCCACATGGCGGTTCAGTTCAATGACCGCACCACGACCAATTTTTAGCAAGTTACTGACTTTCATTTCTGCTGTACCTAGTACCGCAGTAATGTCGATGCCAATTTTCTCAACAGCACTGACTAATTCAATCCCATCAAGGGACCCACTGCCACCGACAGTGCCGCCACCACCAGAGGGGGGCGTGCTTCCGCCGCCGCCAGCTTCTGCTTGTTCGGCTGCGATGGCTGCCATCATGTCATTTTCATCAAACTCATCGTCGCCACCAGCTTCCGCTTGTTCGGCTGCGATGGCTGCCATCATGTCGTTTTCATCGAACTCTTCGTCACCACCACCTGCGGCCGCCTCTGCTTGTTCAGCTTCGATAGCAGCCATCATGTCATTTTCGTCGAATTCGTCTTCATCACCGATGATCATCGGAAATCTCCATGCTGAGCATATTAAAAATTAGTCCTTAATTCGAATCATACTCTGATTCCATTGAATTAGTACAGCTTTATGATTTCATTTTATAAATGGTTGTTTCACATTATAGTCCCATTGAACTATTATTAAATCTATAGAGTCGGTTCATTTTCTGACTAGAGGAAAACCTGTTGGTATATTTTAAAAAATACCTAATGTTGATATCAATTTCCATCTGCCTTTTGATGGGGAATGTAGCGAGTGGTGATGATGTACTTGTTGCCCTAACCCAATCCGCAGAAGACGGGGATGGGGAGGCACAGGTAATCTTAGGGCAAATTTATTCTCGCGGTGATGGTGTCGTACAAGATGACCTGACTGCGGCCATGTGGTTTGAGCAAGCTGCAGAAAATGGGGAAGCCCTTGGTCAATATTATTATGGTTGGATGTTACAGGAAGGTTACGGCGTCGCCCGTAATAGAAAGCTTGCCCTTGAGTGGTATCAACAAGCAGCGGATCAAGGATTAGGAATTGCTGCGGAAATGGTGACATTTCTAAATCAACAAAATCCAGAAGAAGGAAAGCCAGAAATAACTGAGTTAAAAGAAAGAAATGAAAAGAACAATGACTATGATATCTCTGTAACAAATAGCCTTTCTGTTCCTGTGAAACAAAAAAACTACATTATGGGATCCATTGAATTTTTGAATATTCGAAGAGATTATAATAAGCAAGCAGGTGATTCTTCTGCCTTTTTGGACCTGATTATTAAGAAAAATTTGAAAAAACATCCAGAAGAAATGAACTTCATAGGTTTCTTGCTGACAAAGATTGCCCATAAGGACGTTCGTAAGAAAGACGATGCATCGTTTATTGAGGCCTATAATTATTTTTTGGATGCTGCGCAGTCAGGTAGCCCATCCGCACAGTATAATTTGGCTTACGCATATTTATTAGGGCAGGGAACTGATGTGGATATTGGGGCGGCTGAACGATGGTTAAATATTGCCAATGATACTTTGAAAATGAATATTCCAAGTAATTACAAAGAACTTTCAGCACAATATAGTCAAGCTTCAGAATATAAGGATAGTTATTCTGCCGCGCGGCAAGGATATGAAAGTGCTGCAGGCCAATTGAGGGAGCTTATTCAGTTGGGCCTAAATGAAATAAAAGCCCGCCGACGTATGAATAACTGACGGGCGGGCTTTTTAGATCTATGCCGAAATTTATTTTCCGGCTGTGCTACCTATAATGAGGTGAGGTAGCAAAATTCTTTATGCTGCTAATGAAGAATCATTCCAAGAGCTTGTTTGTTTGCAGTTAGAGCAAACACGCTCTCCTGGCCAAGAGCTTTTGAATTCGTTGCGACACATTAGGCATTGGCGGGGTTTAGCTTCGTATTTGCGGTCTGATTGTGGTTTTTTATTTTTTTCTGAATCGCTCATTTAATTGTCCTTCGTTTTTTTGCACAGTACCACCAAAATCATTTTTCATTAAGTGAAATGTTACTTAATGAAAAATAGCGATCAAACAAACCAATCCAGTACAGGGGAGAGCCGGATGGATATGACCACTAGGGTGGCTAAAATCAAATCTTTATGTAACTTATCGAGGCGCAAGATACAGGGCATATTAAAGAATATGCGGAGGATAAATCCTATTCAGAATGTCTCTGACTGTGCCTTAACTACGCTCTTTGCGCTACGGACAGGCTATATAGCCCGTCGACAGAGATGTTTATATGACAAGTAGATTCTTAAATATTGTATAAAAACGACAGATGGTTGTTAAAAAACGTCAGAATGCTGCGATGCACAAAGATTTTTGCAATTACATTCAGGTTTAGGAATGTTTTCTATTAAATGCTATGTGATAGGGTTATTATATCGCTTTCATTAAAATACCGCTCTTCACAATTATCGCCTTTTCCGCCTCTATCTACGATTAAAAAGTCATTTTGACCATGTAGCGCAAGAATGGGGTGATGCCAAATGTTTTTGTGATAATTAACACCCTGTGTGGATTTAGCTGAAAATGCTTTTAAGTCATTAGGTTTTAGGTTTTCTTTTAGTGGAGCGACTAATACTAGGTAGGGGTTTCCAGTAAGGGGGATGAATGCTTGTGATCCCAGTGGGTGGCGTTCCATCATTTTTATACGTAGTGGGTAGTCTAAAGTTTGGGCCCTAAAAATATTGATGAGGGTCCTGTTCTCTTCCCCTTCAGTCTCTACCTTTGCTAAATCATGATACCGTTCTGTGCTGCCATTATTGATGGTAAAATGCTGCACATCATCGCGAACTTCAATTACATCGCCAAATGGGGCAAAAGCTTTTGCGGTTAAGGGTTCAATAATTAGGTTCATTTCGCTCATGATATGCAGCTTTCTATATATAGGTAGTATTATATTACTTTGTTGGTTTTCCGCGCAAGCGCATACGTGAAATACCACCATCAGGGAAGATGTTTAGGCGTACATGGGTGATAGGGCCTAAATTTTTGATTTTATCTTTGCCGAAGGTGAAAATCTGATCCATGTCTAATTTTTGTTCCGGCAGCAATTCTTCCCAGAACATAGATTGTGTAGGTAGCGTATCTTCTGTACCGAAACCTACACGTGCCCCATGTATGGAACATGTGTTCGCAAAGTTACCTTTGAAGTGGGCGGTATCTATTTCTATTTCATCAATTGTACCTTCAGTGCCAAGTGCAATGATCGCCCAGTCAAAACCCGGAACACGGCGACGTGCTGTTTCCCATCCATCGCCCATATTTATGCCACGACCAGGGGCTAGTAAATTATCAGGTACACCAAAATGCGCATCACTGCAGGCTATTGCCCTACCACCGTTTACGGTTGCGGCGAGATCGACAACTTCTGATGTGTCACGCTGTGACCAATCGATACTTGGCATGCCATAGATACGTAAACGCGCAAGGCCACCATCAGGGTAGATGTTCACACGTAGATGTGTCCATGCTTGATCGCTATCGACTTCTACGAAATGATGGCTGTTGCCTTTTAAATCCATTGTAGAAACGATTTCTGTCCATTCCGTTGTATCCGACGGTGTGTCTTCAGATGAAATGCACGCCTCTCTAGATGCAGCAGGGGCGAAATTTCCTGTGAAATGGCTTGTATCAAGGTTGAAGCCTTTGATGATGCTAGAGAATCCAAGCTTGAGGATGCTATAGTCATAACCAACAACACGTTTACGACGGCTTTCCCATCCGTCCATCCATTTTCCATTGTCATCATATTTATCGGTAATGAAGACAGCTGGGTCAGGGGTTAACATACGACTTACGGGTGCGAACCATTCATCTGTTGTGAAAACGCATTTGGTGCCAAGGCGTGGATGACCAAGATCAATATAGCGCTTTGCAAATTCTGGAACATTTTCAGGTGCTTTACTTGGGATTGTTTCCATATTGAAAATCCAATTCTTTTATAAATTATTAAGGCGAATAGTCGCGATACGATTGATTTGAAGGAGGGCTGTTTGAAATTCAATGTCCTGATTGTTTTTCAGACGAGTTTCAAACGCTTCCATAATGATGTGTTTATTCAGGCCTGTAACGGCAATGATAAATGGAAATCCGAACTTTTCTTTATAGGCACTATTGTTTTTTTGGAAGGTCGCCATTTCTTCTGGAGTGCATTGGTCTAGGCCCGCACCTGCTTGTTCATTAGTAGAGGAATCAGTTAATTCCCCACGTAAGGCCGCCCGTCCTGCCAAATCTGGATGGGCAATGATTAATTTCAATTGCAGGCCTTTTTCCGCTGCGAGCATGATTTCAGCCATAAAAGTTGCTAAAGTCTCTATGGTATCATGGCTTTCGTTAATGCCGAGATCGTAAACCCGTTCGGCAACCCATGGGGAGTGCTCATAAATTTCAGCAAAGGCGGATACAAACTCATTGCGGCTTAATTTACTTGGAGTTAAAGTTTGAAATTTTCCAGGCATTTTAAATTCTTTCGTCATTTATCAGGCTTTATTTGGATGATGATTTTCATGCCAATGGTTGGCAATATCTTCGCGACGACAGAACCAGACATCTTCATGGCTGCGAACATATTCAACAAATCGTTTTAAGGCTTGGAATCTTCCCGGACGCCCTACAAGGCGGCAATGTAAACCAATGGACATCATGCGTGGGGTTTCATTGCCTTCTTCATACAATGTGTCGAATGCATCACGTAAATACGCGAAATACTGATCGCCGGAATTAAAACCGCCTGCACTAGAGAATTTCATGTCGTTATTGTCTAATGTATAGGGGATGACCAAATGGGCTTCACCATCTTGGCGTTCTGTCCACCATGGAAGGTCATCATTATAGTCATCAGCATCATAAAGAAACCCACCTTCTTCCATAACGATACGGCGTGTGTTTGGGCCTGTTCGTCCTGTGTACCAACCTTTAGGGCGTTCGCCTGTTAGGCGTTTTATTGTGTCTATAGCTTCGTAAAGATGTTCGCGTTCAATTTCTTCAGGCACATATTGATAGTCGATCCAACGATGGCCATGGCTGCAGATTTCATGTCCAGCTTCAAGGAAGGCTTCACAAGCTTCAGGATGGCGTTCTAAGGCCATTGCTACTGCAAAAATTGTAAGGGGGATGTCTTGTTGTTTGAAAAGGTTCAAAATGCGCCAAACTCCAACGCGGCTACCATATTCATACATGGATTCCATGCTCATATGGCGGGTGGATTCGCGCATATCTGCACCTACAATCTCAGAAAGAAAAGCTTCGGATGCTTTGTCACCGTGAAGAATGCAATTCTCTCCGCCTTCTTCATAGTTAAGGACGAATTGTATAGCTATCTTTGCATTGCCCGGCCAATTGGCTTTTGGTGGGGTCGCCCCATACCCAATCAGGTCTCGTGGATAATCTGGATTTAATTTAATATCTACCATTCTTCTTCCTAGCCTGTTTTAGCAAAATGTTACCAACGTCGTTACGTACGGTTTGTGGTTACTGCTGAAAATATTTGATGCAGATTATGTGTATCTTCATCTTCTTGATTTAGATTTAATTTATCTTCGATAGCCTGCAAATGGGCCTCCATCAAGGCGACCGCGTGATCGGAATTGCCATCACTTAAAGCGGCAATTAGGTCTTTATGATCATTATGGGTGCATGTGGTGCTTCCTGTTGCTTCATAATGGGCCACAATTAATGACGAACGGCTGACCAGTTCTTTTAGATATTCACTTAAAGTGTCGTTTCCTGCGATTTCAGCTAACTTCATGTGAAAGGCACCGGAAAGGTGTATGCCTTCGCTTTGGTTGCCATTGGCGTAAGCTTCATGTTCTTTTTGAACAAGTTTGGTTAAAATACCAACATCTGTCTTGGTTATGTTTTCACAAGCCCGACGGGTGATTCCTCGCTCTATCCATCGTCTTGCATCAAAGGTATCTCTCGCATCTTTGATGCTTGGGACAGAAACAACAGCACCGCGGTTAGGGCGAATCTCTACAATTTTTTCATGGGACAATCGTTGCAGTACTTTTCGGATGACAGTTCGCGAAACGCCAAAAACATCGCCAAGGGCATCTTCTGAAAGTTTTGTTCCCGGTGTGAGGCGCTGCTCTAGGATAGCATTGAACACCTCATGGTATATCCAACTATCCTGATTGCGCTTACCTTTTTCTGCTGGTTTCACCGTATTTTATCCCGTTGTTGTGATGTGTAATTTTGTTTTCTACGATTAATGCCTACTATTGTTTTATAAATTGTATCCAATTTCAAGCATTATTTTTATACATTTAAATGCTGCATAGGGCAATTGCTCTAGGGTTATAATATTATTTGAAACTGTTTTAAGCAAGAATTCGAAAAAAACTATGAATAGATTGTTTACAAATTTTATATTTTTTGTGTACAGTGTTGCGAATGAAAAGATAGATGTATAAAAAGTCGTATTTATAAACGACCTATCTAGAATAAATTATAATACTACTGAACAGGAGCTTTGTTGGGATGGGACGTTTGACAACACATGTATTGGATACCGCTTTGGGATGCCCGGGTGAGGGTATTAAGATAGAGCTGTATAAAATCACTGGTCAGGAACGTATGAAAATCACAGAGGTTGTGACAAATGATGATGGTCGTTGTGACAGGCCCATATTGGACGGCGACGATTTTGATGTTGGTGTTTATGAATTGCTATTTCATGCAGGCGACTATTTAGAGGCGAAGGGTAATGAATTACCTGAACCTAAATTTCTAGACATTATACCTATAAGGTTCGGTATTGCGGCGAAGGGGGATCATTATCATGTACCTCTTTTGATTTCGCCATATACCTATTCTACCTATCGCGGCAGCTAATGAGCGTTGCGACCTAAAAAATAATAAGTGTCACAAGGCACAAAATTTATAATTAAACAGTTGGATGAGGGCAGTAGACAAGGTCTTGCCTGATGTTGGGAGCAAATAAAGTGTCGTCACTTCAATTTGTATATCGTGGAGAGTTACGAGAGATCAATGAGATTGATCCTACATTATCTGTCTTGCGCTGGTTACGTGAAGACGAAGGTTTCGTGGGCACTAAAGAAGGTTGTGCCGAAGGGGACTGCGGTGCTTGTACGATTGTTCTTGCAGAACTTACAGCTGATGGATCGCTAGACTATAAAGCCTTAAATGCATGCATCCAATTTATGCCAATGTTGCATGGGAAGTGGTTGTTGACCGTTGAAGATCTTGAGAATATGCAAGAAGACGGTTCTCTTCATCCTGTTCAGCAAGCTATGGTGGATACAAGTGCGTCACAATGTGGGTTTTGTACGCCGGGTATCGTCATGTCCTTATTTGCCCTGTATCGGAATGAAGATCGCCCAACTGTATCACGTGTGAATGATTGTTTGGCGGGCAATTTATGCCGTTGTACAGGGTATATCCCAATCGTTGATGCGGCACAAAAGATGTATGACGGAACAGAAGGTGCTGGTTTTACGCCTGCGGAAACAAACGCAATTTCCCTTTTGAAGAAGATTGATCCAACACAGGGTATAGCCGTTTCTAATGGGGAGCGCCATTTTTATGCACCAGCCACATCTAATGAATTGGCGAAATTATATGCAGAAAATCCAAAAGCAACCTTGGTTGCAGGTGCGACAGATGTTGGCCTTTGGGTGACTAAAATGCATCGCGTGCTAGAACCTGTGATTTATTTAGGGCGTGTTCAGGATCTACGATCCATTACTGATGAAGGTGATAGTATTCTTATCGGTGCAGGTGTTACATATAGTCAGGCACATGACGTTATAGCGCAAGAATACCCAGACTTCGGGGAGTTAATTCGTCGTATTGGTTCCACGCAAGTTCGAAATGCAGGTACTATTGGCGGTAATGTGGCGAATGGATCTCCGATTGGTGATTCTCCCCCTGCGTTAATCGTCGCTGGTGCGGAAGTGGTATTGCAAAAAGGGGATGTGGTTAGATCACTTCCCGTCGAAGATTTCTTCATTGAATATGGAAAGCAAGATCGTGAAACAAGTGAGTTTGTGAAAGCGATCCGTCTTCCTAAACGTGACAAAGCCACAAAATTCCGCAGCTATAAAATAACAAAACGTTTTGATCAGGATATCACCGCTTCTTTGGGTGCGTTTTTATTAACGCTTGAAAATGGAATGGTGAAGGATATTCGAATTTGTTTTGGTGGTATGGCAGGCACACCCGCACGGGCAAAAAATACAGAAGCGGCATTAATTGGCAAAGCTTGGACCAAAGAGAATGTTGAAGCCGCGATGAAGCTTATGGAAGTTGATTACACGCCAATGAGTGATATGCGTGCGTCTGCAAAATATCGCATGACTGTTTCTAAAAACTTATTGATGAAATTATTCGTTGAGACAACGCAAAGCACAACACAAACCCGCGTTGTCGGCGAACGGAGTTTGGCTCATGCTTGATACTGTAGAAGATAAAATCAAGGGTGGTGTACATCAAAATAAGCTTCATGATTCTGCTCATAAACATGTGAACGGATCTGCTGTTTATGTGGATGATATTCCTGAACCTTCTGGCATGTTGCAAATATTCTTAGGCACAAGTTCCATTGCACATGGCACAATTAAATCTATGGATCTTTCTGAAGTAAAAGCTTCGAAGGGTGTCGCGCTGGTTCTTACTGCTGGCGATATTCCAGGGATCAATGATTATAGCCCGGTTAAAGGGGATGATCCGATCTTCTCTGAAGGTTTAGTTGAATTTGTCGGTCAGCCTATTTTTGCGGTGGCTGCGGATACACAAGATCAAGCGCGTGCTGCGGCAAAAAAAGCCAAGATCATTTATGATGAACTACCGGCTATTTTGACCATTCAAGGTGCAATGGACAAAGGATCTTATATTTCTGATCCCCATGTGATGAGCCGTGGTGATGCAAAGGGCGCTATCGCAAATGCTAAACATAAATTTTCCAATACAATGGAGTTGGGTGGGCAAGAGCAGTTTTATCTTGAAGGTATGATTGCAATGGCGATACCGGGGGAAGATGACGATGTGTTGGTTTATTCCTCCACACAACATCCTTCGGAAGTTCAGCATAATGTGGCTAAAGCATTGGCCGTTCCTGATCATGCGGTTGTTATTGAAACACGCCGCCTTGGTGGTGGATTTGGTGGAAAAGAATCTCAACCTGCGTTGATGGCTTCTGTATCGGCAATGGTCGCAAAATTCACAGGGCGTGCGGCAAAACTTCGTCTTGATCGTGATGATGATATGATCATGACAGGCAAACGTCACGATTTTCATTTTGAATTTGAAGTAGGTTTTGATGATGACGGTGTGATTGAAGGTGTAACCATGTTGCATGCGTGTCGTGCGGGTTATTCAAGTGATTTGACGGATGCTATTGCTGATCGTGCCATGTTCCATTCTGATAATTGTTATTGGCTGCCAAATATTGCCATTGAATCGTATCGTTGCAAAACCAATACTGTTTCTAATACGGCGTTTCGGGGTTTTGGTGGTCCGCAAGGTTTAATCATCATTGAACGTATCATTGATGAAGTGGCAGCCAAGCTTGGCAAAGATCCTTTAGATGTGCGTAAAGCTAATTTCTATGGTGTGGATGAGAATAATATAACGCCTTATCATATGACGGTGGAAGATAATGTTATCCATGAATTGATTGATGACTTAGAAGCTTCATCGGATTATGTGGCACGTCGTGATGCTATTCGTTTATTTAACCAGACAAGCCCTATTTTGAAAAAGGGCATTGCCCTGACACCTGTTAAGTTTGGTATTTCTTTTACCACGACCTTCTTAAATCAAGCCGGCGCGTTGGTGCATGTTTATACAGATGGCAGTGTGAAGTTAAATCATGGTGGTATTGAAATGGGTCAAGGTTTAAATACCAAAGTTGCCCAAGTTGTCGCCGAAGAATTTCAGATAGATTTTGATCGGGTAAAAATCACGCCGACAGACACAAGTAAAGTACCAAATACATCGGCGACTGCTGCGTCTTCTGGGGCGGATATGAATGGTATGGCGGCACAGGCTGCTGCACGAACCATCAAACAACGCCTTACGGATTTTGCAGTAAGCCAGTATCAAGCATCAGTGGAAGATGTGGAATGGCTTCCAAATCGAGTGCGTGTTGGTACAGAGGAAATATCGTTCAAAAACCTCGCGAAACAAGCTTATATGGCCCGCGTTTCATTAAGCTCCACTGGATATTATGCCACACCAAAAATTCATTATGATCGCCCAACATGTACTGGTCGCCCCTTCTATTATTTTGCCTATGGTGCCGCGGTAACAGAAGTTATTTTGGATACGCTAACCGGTGAAAATAGAATTACACGGGCTGATTTATTGCATGATGCAGGAAAATCGTTGAACCCAACTTTGGATTTGGGGCAGGTTGATGGTGCGTATGTTCAAGGGGCAGGGTGGTTAACCACCGAAGAGCTTGTTTGGGATGGGAAAGGTAATCTACGTACCCATGCACCAAGTACTTATAAAATTCCAACCTGTAGCGACCGTCCAGAGGACATGCGCGTTGCACTTTGGGACAAAGGCAAAAATGCAGAAGAAACTATTTATCGTTCCAAAGCAGTAGGTGAACCGCCACTGATGTTAGGGATTTCTGCCTTTCACGCATTATCTGATGCGGTAGCAAGTGTTAGTAACTATATGCAATATCCTGATATTGATGCACCCGCGACAGCGGAATGTTTATTGATGGCTGTTGAAAAAATCAAAGTTAAATAGGAATTACTATGAAGCATTGGCTTGAACATTTAAGGGAAGACCTTGATCAGCACGGGAAAGTCGTGTTGGTCAGTGTTGCCCTTATTCGTGGATCTGTTCCACGTGAAGCCGGTGCGCATATGATTGTTTCTAAGGATGGATTTTCTGGCACAATCGGTGGTGGAAACCTTGAGTTCAGGGCCATTGATCAAGCAAGGGACCTTTTATGCGACGGAGATGATGCGGTTATGCATCAAGACTACCCACTAGGTCCTGCGTTAGGTCAATGCTGTGGTGGTGTTGCTACTTTGCTGTTTGAAACAGTTGATCAAGACGCTGCATGGATTAAAAGCTCTCAAGATGAATTAGTGACGCTAACCAGTTTAAATGGAAGCTTACCGCGACAAATTTTAAGCGTATCAGATCATATGGTTTCTGACTTGCTGCCTAAATCCGTACGTAAGCATGCATCACAAATGGAAGAGCCCACTTTATTGTTAGAGGGTGACGGGTATTTCTTAGAAAAAATTCAAGATACCAATCAGGCGTTGTATATTTATGGTGCTGGTCATGTGGCCCATGCCCTTGTGCCAATTTTGAGCCAACTACCTTTTAAAATCACATGGATTGATAATCGTCCAGAGATGTTTAAGGGCATGAAAGGCTTTAATGCTGATATTCAAATACTTGAAAAGCAAGAAAAAATACCTAAATTAGCACCTGATGATGCTTTTCATTTAGTGATGACACATGACCATGGGATAGATTTAGAAGTCACCCATGCAATCATGTTAGAAAATAGATTTTGTTATTTAGGTCTTATTGGATCCGATACAAAACGGGTTCGATTTGAACGACGTTTAAAGGCGCGCGGTATATCGCAGGCGATTGTCGATCAGATGATCAGTCCTATAGGAATTGAAGAAATAACGGGTAAAAGCCCGGGCGAAGTTGCGTTATCTGTAGCTGCCGAATTGACCATTTTATATCAAAAAATGGCAAAAAAAATAAATAAAGCCGAGAGAAATTCCTCTTTCGGTGGGACTAGGGAGAGATAAGCATGAGCAGTGTAGAAAAACAAACTGCCGCGCGTCTCAAGCTGACAGGCGTTACCAAACAATATCCAGGATGTTTGGCTAATGATGATGTAAGTTTGACGATCATGCCGGGAGAAATTCACGCTCTTTTAGGAGAGAATGGCGCAGGGAAATCTACGCTAGTGAAATATATCTATGGTGTTGTTAAAGCTGATAAAGGCACAATGCATTGGGATGGTAACCTTGTTGAGGTTGCTGACCCTAATGCCGCCCGCCAATTAGGCGTAGGTATGGTTTTCCAACATTTTTCATTGTTTGATAGCTTAACTGTTGCGGAAAATATTGCCCTTGGGATTTCACCAGAATTGGCCGGTCCCGGGTTGCGTGATCGTATTGTGAAGATTTCCGAAGATTACGGTTTGCCATTAGATCCAAACCGTCATGTGCATAGTTTATCTGTTGGGGAACGCCAGCGTATTGAAATTGTACGGTGTTTGCTGCAAGAACCAAAATTACTGATTATGGATGAACCAACTTCAGTTTTGACACCGCAAGAAGCAGAAAAGTTATTTGTGACTTTGCGACGTTTGTCAGCAGAAGGCGTTTCAATCCTATATATTTCTCATAAACTCGATGAAATTAAAGCCTTATGCCATGGTGCTACCATCATGCGTGCTGGCCGTGTGACAGGTGAATGTACACCAGCAGACGAAACCGCAAAATCCATGGCAGAAATGATGATTGGTACGAATTTAAAGGCACCAGAACGTCATGATGATGTCACCGTTGGTGATGCGCGTCTTAAAATAACAAACTTGAATGTCCCAACAGATGATGAATTTGGGGTGGCCTTAAAAGATGTTGGTTTTGAAGTTAAATCCGGCGAAATTTTTGGTATCGCAGGTATTGCAGGAAACGGACAGACCGAATTAATGGATGCCTTATCAGGGGAGGTTTTAGCCTCTGACGACAGTAGTGTCTGGATTGAAGGGCAAGCCGTTGGTTTTACGGGCCCCGGTGAACGACGTGATCTTGGTGTTGGGTTTGTACCTGAAGAACGACTTGGACACGGATCTGTACCGGATATGTCATTATGGGAAAATGCCTTCTTGAGCGGTATGAAACGTATGAACTTGATGGCGAATGGTTTCATGAAAGTAGAAGAAACTGTGGCCTATGCGGAAAGCGTTATTAAGGAATTTACAGTAAAAACACCCGATAGTAGCCATGCGGCAAATAGCCTTTCTGGCGGGAACTTACAAAAGTTTATTATGGGTCGTGAAATCATGCAGAACCCAACAGTAATGATCGCATTGCAACCCACATGGGGTGTTGATGCGGGGGCTGCGGCTTTCATTCATCAACAGTTGATCAATCTTGCGAATAAGGGGGCTGCGGTTTTGGTAATTTCACAAGACTTAGACGAACTTTTTGCTATTTCCACACGCATTGCCGTTATTGCAAAAGGTCGATTGTCCGAAGCAAAACCAGTAAGTGAACTGACCGTGGAACAAATTGGTTTGTTGATGGGTGGTACGCATGATTTGCCTTCACAAGATACTAACGGGGAGGCTTTAGCCAATGCTGTTTAAATTAGAATCTCGCGGCGAAATAGATCGCGGTATGGTTTATATGACACCGTTATTGGCTGTTGTATTGACTTTAATCACAGGGTTTTTCTTGTTTATCGCGATGGGGCATGATCCTTTTGAAGCGCTCTATACATTCTTCATATATCCCCTGAGTACCGAATATGGGATTTCTGAATTATTGGTAAAGGCAACACCGATTGTTCTATGTGCCATTGGTCTTTCCGTTGGCTTTAGGGCAAATGTTTGGAATATTGGGGCCGAGGGCCAGTTCATTCTTGGTGCAATTACTTCTGGGGCTGTTGCCTTATATTTCTATGATCATTTTCCAGATGCAAGTGCCTTGGTTTTGATCCCATTGATGATGGTGGCTGGTGTTTTAGGTGGTATGGCTTGGGCGGCTATTCCTGCACTTCTAAGAACCAAGTTCAATGCGAGTGAAATTTTGGTGAGTCTTCTTCTAACCTATGTTGCCTTTCAATTGCTGATGTTCCTTTTAAATGGGGCATTACGGGATCCTGATGGATATAACTTCCCTGAATCGCGTCTGTTCCAAGACGCGGCAATCATTCCAACCATTTGGGAAAATACACGTTTCCACCTTGGTGGCATATTCACATTGATCATTGTATTCATTGCATGGTTGATGATGGCACGCCATTTAATTGGTTTTCAAATTCGGGTGATTGGTATGGCTCCAAAGGCCGCTAGCTATGCTGGTTTTAAAGAGAAAAAACTGATCTGGTTCACATTGATGGTTTCAGGCGGGTTAGCTGGACTTGCAGGTATGCAAGAGGCATCAGGACCCGTGGGCCAATTGGTTCCTTCTATTCCTGTAGGATATGGGTTCACTGCAATTATCGTAGCCTTCCTTGGGCGCCTCCATCCCGTAGGAATATTACTTGCTGGATTGCTTGTTGCCTTAACATATTTAGGCGGTGAATCAGGCCAGATTTCTATGGGGATGCCCAAGGCCGTTACAGGCGTTTTCCAAGGCATGTTATTGTTTTATCTATTAGCGTGCGACGTCTTGATTAAATATAAAATTCGCCCTGCATTCTTTGCAGCGAAATATTAAGGTAGGAGTTTGTAATTATGGATATTGTAGCTATTTTACTAAATATCGCCGCAGCTTCTACGCCACTTCTTTTTGCTGCTACGGGTGAATTGGTTGTTGAAAAATCTGGGGTGTTGAACCTTGGGGTTGAAGGTATGATGTTGATGGGAGCTGTCGCAGGTTTCGTCGCAGGATATGCAACAGGTAGTGTTTTGATTGCCGTGCTTGCCGCTGCTATTGCAGGGGCATTACTTGCGGCCTTATTCGCATTTTTGACCCAACATTTACTTGCCAACCAGGTGGCGACAGGGCTTGCCTTGACCATCTTTGGAATTGGCGCGAGTGCGATGTTTGGTCATAGTTTTGTTGGTATTTCGTTAGATCCAATCGCAAAGGGTATCCCTTTGTTAGAAGACCTTCCGATGATTGGTAAACTTCTTTTCGGACATGATGCTTTGATCTATCTGTCGTTCTTTATGACGTGGGCGGTTTGGTATTTCCTATATAAAACACGTGGTGGTTTGATTTTGCGTGCTGTGGGAACAAACCATGATGCGGCTCATTCAATTGGATATTCAGTTATTAAAATACGCTATCTTGCGATTATGTTCGGTGGGGCTATGGCAGGGCTTGGTGGTGGATATTT